>JBMTLP010000382.1:0-3800 GCA_049433245.1 Pirellulales bacterium | reverse complement strand
ACGTCGGCCGCGACCGCTGTTCGGAAGGTGATCTCCACCACCGCGAGCCCACCCGCAAGAAGGGCATCCGCGAGTGGCAACGCATGCTGCACGTCGTCGATCGCGATCACGGGTACGATACGGGCCGCGAGCAGCGCGTCACGGGGATGAGTGTGTGAATCAGGCATGAGTCGGTCTCGCCTCTCGCTCTTGGACTTTCTAGCGACGATACTACCTGCTCGTCGGCCATGATGCCGGCATGGGAATCCCAGGAGAATGAGTGACGTGAGCGACCCTGCAGAAACTCCAGCCGTGGATCAGGATCTCGAGCGGGCTGCGGAGCTGGTGGAATCGGTGAGGCGTGTTCGCGAGCAGGTGGCTCGTGCCATTGTGGGGCAAGATGCCGTCGTGGAGCAGCTCATCATCGCGATCCTCGCTCGAGGGCACTGTCTTTTGCAGGGCGTACCTGGGCTTGCCAAGACCTTGATGGTCAGGTCGCTGGCCGACGCGATGCACCTCAGTTTTCACCGGATTCAGTTCACGCCCGACCTGATGCCGGCAGACATCACGGGCACCGACCTGATCCAAGAGTCGCCAGAGACTGGTCACCGAGATCTCGTTTTTGAGAAGGGGCCAATCTTCACGCAGATGCTGCTGGCAGATGAGATCAACCGCACGCCCCCCAAAACGCAGGCGGCGTTGCTGGAAGCTATGCAGGAGCACGCCGTCACCGTGGGAGGCAAAACCTACCGACTCGCGGAACCCTTCTTTGTCTTGGCGACCCAAAACCCGATCGAGCAGGAGGGCACCTATCCGCTCCCCGAAGCTCAGCGCGACCGATTCTTGTTCCAGGTGCTCGTGGACTATCCCAGCCGGGACGAGGAATCAGAGATCATCGACCGCACAACGAGCAGCGTGATGGCAACTCCGCAGCCCGTGGTGACGAGTGAGCAGATCGTGGCCTTCCAGGAGACGGTGCGGCGGGTGCCCCTGGCAGAGCACGTGAAGCAGTATGTGCTCGATCTCGTGCGGGCGCTTCGTCCTGGCACAGGTGCGGCGCTGCGGGGGGTCGACGACTGGGTCGACTGGGGGCCTGGTCCGCGGGCTGGCCAGCAGATGGTGCTCGCGGCAAAGGCCGCCGCACTGCTGGCTGGACGCACGCACGTGACCATCCCTGACATACGGAGGCTGGCTGCGGCAGTGCTTCGCCACCGCATCGTGCCGACATTTCGTGCTCAATCTGAGGGGATCCGCCCAGACGATCTCGTGGCCAGGGCCATGGAGGCTCTGCCCGAGCCTTCAGTGAAGCCGCTCTGATGGCGAGCGGGTGCTGCATGTCGTACATGAAGGTGCTTCGCTGATGGCCACACACTCAAACCTGCTTGCCGCAGACGACCACGATCGGCTTGCCTCGCTCACCTGGTATGCCCGCGGTGTCGTGGAAGGGCTCCATGTGGGCATGCACCGCTCGCCTTACACGGGTGTGAGCGTGGAGTTCAAGGAGCACCGTCCGTATGTGCGGGGCGACGAGGTGCGGTCGATCGACTGGAAACTCTACGGAAAGACCGACCGACTCTACATCCGTCAGTACGAGCATGAGTCCAACCTGACCGCCACGCTGCTCGTTGACCAGAGTGGGTCGATGTCATTTCAAGGCACGCGAGGAAAGTCAGTCAGTAAGCACCACTTCGCCATTCGCTTGGCGGCGTGCTTGTCGTATCTGTTCGTGTCGCAGCATGATGCGGTGGGGTTGGGACTGTTTGATACGGAGGTTCGCACCACCCTGCCGCCACGCAACCGTGTGTCGCAACTGCAGCACCTCATCCAAGCCCTCGCTGAGTCGAAGTGTGGTGGTGAGACACGGTTGTCAAAGTCGCTCACCGAGATGGCTGGCCGCGTTGGGCGTCGCGGTGTGGTGTTCTTAATCTCAGATGGCTTTGATGACACGGCGTCGTTTCTGCAGAGCCTGTCACTCCTGCGTCAACTCGCTGGGGAGGTGGTGTTTTTTCAAGTCTGGCATCCGGATGAACTTGATTTCCCTTTCTCGACACGCACGCGGTTTCGCTCGCTTGAGGTGCCGGGGCTGGAACGAATCTTGGACCCGCTCTCGTTTCGAAAGGCCTACCAGCGAAACCTTGAGCGATTTCAGCAGGAGATCGCTGAGGGGTGTAGTCAGCGGCGGATCACCCACGTGCCCTGCCGCTGCGACGAGTCGCATGCGGATCTGCTCGCCCGCGTCCTCAGTCGCCGCGAGGTCGGCTGATGGGCTTTCTCAACGTGATGCTTTTGTTTGGAACAGCCGCATTTGCGGTGCCGTTGGGCATTCATCTGCTCAATCGATCGCGGTTCCATTCAGTCGACTGGGCGGCGATGCATCTGCTCGACATGAGCGATTTGCAAAACGCCCGACGCATCGAGTGGCGATCGCTGCTCCTGCTGCTCCTGCGATGCCTGGTGCCAGTGATGCTCGCGGTATGTATGGCGAGGCCTGTATTTCAGACTGCTGCGGTTGCGGGTGCGAGCGGGCGTTCAACGACGTTGCTGCTTCTCGACGACAGTTTTTCCATGCAAGGGGAAACGGCCAGCCGCGATGAGCCAGACAGTGGGTGGCAGTCGGCAGCGGAGATCGTGACGACGATTGTTGATGGCGTGGCGAGGCAGGCGGAACTCGCGGTGGTCGCGATGGGGGGCGAAGCGCGGCGCGAGAGCGATCTGACTCGTCTCGATCCGCGACCCGTGCTCGGGGCGATCTCCCGACTAGAGCCGAAGCGGGTCGATGTCGATCTCGTGGGGGCGTTTCGTCTGGCTGGTGAAAGCCTCGTCGCGTCGCGGCAGCCGCATCGCCAGGTCGTGTTGCTGAGCGACTTCCAGCGGGCCGACTGGTCTGGAGCGGTGGAGGCGGCCATCAACGCCATCCAGGAGTCGTGGAAAACCCTCCCTGCCCCTCCGGAACTGCATCTCATTCCGCTGGAAATCGCCAAGCAAGCCAACGTCAGCGCGACCTTCGACGCTCCAACCGCCGAGGTCACGCTCCTTGGGGAGCCGGTCGACCTGCCTCTCACGCTGCAGAACGACGCGAATCAACCGATCACTGGCCTGCCGCTACGGGTGCTGATCGATGGCCGCACGCTCGTTTCGCGAAAGGTAGATCTGCCGGCCAACGCCACGAGCCAACTGCTCTTCACGATTGAAATGGAGGCAGTTGGGGAACATGAAGCCGTTGTGGAAATTGAAGATCCCTCGGGCTGGATAGTTGCGGATGACGCTGATCGCCTCGCGCTGCAGGTTCTGCCCACCCGGCGTGTGCTGATGATTGAGCAGGAAGTGAAGCCGTCACTGCTCGACTGTGAGACCGGCTTCATCCAGTTGGCGCTTGAGTCGACAGCTCGCGAAGCCGGCGCCGGACAGGCCGCCCTCGTGCGACGGGTCGCGGCGGCTGAGGTTCGTCAGGCGATGGTTGAGGAGAGCGACGTGATCATTGTCGCGAACGTGGCCCGGCTGGCAGACGACCCGGTGGGCTGGATCGCCACTCGCGTCGCGGCCGGTGGACGGCTCTGCTTCTTTCCCGGAGCCGCACTCGATCTGGCCTGGTACGAGCAAGCGCTCGGTGGCTCATCGTCCACCCCTCTTCTGCCGTGGAAGTACGGAGATCCGCAGTCGCCCGTTGCTGTCGACGGTGTGGTGGTGGGCGAAACCATTCAAACGGGCCCCTACAGCGACCCCTTGCTGGCGTTCTTTGATGACCCACAACACGGCCAACTCGACACCGTCAGCCTTGCAGGCTGGCGGGGGATGGCTGCACGAGATCCGCTTGGGGAAAC
>JBMTLP010000381.1:0-3817 GCA_049433245.1 Pirellulales bacterium | reverse complement strand
GGGCGATGCATGGCGAGGCGAGAATGCGTTTGAGAAGATGATCCGCCCGGATGCCGGGACACCAGACTTTCAGGACGGGTTTGTGCACCGCATGAGCCGGGTCGTGGCCGCGCACATCCGCGATGGGCTTTCCAACACCTATCTCGCCGGTGAGAAGTACGTGATGTCCGATGCGTACGAGGATCCGGTCGATGACGGTGATGCCGAGCCGATGATCGCGGGCTATTCAGGCAACACGCTCAGGTGGGGCGGCCTGACGCCGCTCAAGGATACTGCCGGGGTCAGTCGTCCCAGCGCCTTCGGCAGTGCCCACACCGACACCTTCACGATGGGTTTCGGCGACGGCAGGGTGCAGTCGATTTCGTTTGCGATCGATCCTGCGGTGCACCGAGCGCTCTCTGCACGGGCGGACGGGGGTGGAGTGCCGCCGTCGAGCGACTGACGCCCGCGAGCGAACCGCAGCACCCGCGCTGCTTATTGAGTGGAGGCAGATGGAGAAAAGAGCCCGATCGACTCCATCCACTCCACCACCCGGTGCGGCCAGGCATCGACCGGGAAGCCGGTCTTCTTCATTCCGAATCCATGCCCTCCCTTGGCGTAGATATGTACCTCGCACGGGATGCCGTGCTTCTTGTATTCCACCGCCAGCAGCGAACTGCCGCTCGATGTCCAGGGGTCGTCTGCGGCGTGAATCAGGCACAGCGGTGGTGAACTCGCGGTGACGGTCACGTTGTCAAGCAAGGGGCCTTCGCTGCCTCGCTCGACGAGGTAGGCGGGATACACCGGAACGGCGAAGGCGGGTGTCGGGTCTTCCACGTCGTATGCGGGGTCGATCTCGTATGTCCGCTCCTTGCCGTGGAGGCATGTCATCACCGTGAGGTGGCCTCCCGCGGAAAAGCCCAGCATGCCGATCCGCTCGCGGTCGATGCCCCACTCCTCGGCGTGGTGATGAATCAAGCCCATGGCCCGCTGGGCATCCTGCAGCCCAAGTTCGCGAGCCGCCGGAACGCGATACTTCAGCAGGATGGCCGTCACTCCATGGTCGTTGAGAAAGGAGCAGACCTGGGATCCTTCATGCTCATAGGCGAGAATCTGGTAGCCCCCACCGGGTGCAACGAGGACCGCTGAACCGTTTGGCTTGGCTGGACGAAAGACTGTGATCTGTGGGCGGCTGATGCCCGTGAGCCGCATCACGCCGTCGGGTGGATCACGCTGGAGTTCACGTTCCTCACCGACATCGGCTGCGGCTGCGGTGGGGGTGCCGTTTGGCCAGAGGTCAAGCACGACGGCGTCGTCTGCCATCGCAGTCATCGCCGCCCCTGTGAACCAGATGGCGATCAAAAATCCCCCGACGCGCGCCGACCACCGTCCCGCTGCGTATTGCAACATGATTGTTTCTCCCAGGTGAGACGTGTTGTAGTCGATGTTGTCAGGGAACGCACGCAACCTTGGTAGCGACTCTTTGGAAACCTGGTTTCTGCCGATTCGCCACCGACTCGTATACTGCCGCTCGAGGGATTTCGCATCTGGACGGAACCACGCGGAACGGCCCTTTGAATCTCCCTGTTGGAGCGATTGATGAGCGATGCATCTTCGACCACCGACCCGGTTGCGGCGACGGCAGCGATTGGCTCGGCGGTTCATGAGGTTCACTGGCGCGATGCCCTGCCCTGGTGGATTCTGTTTCGGGCGGCAGGCATGGCCTTTTCCCCAACGGTGATCCTCTTGGCGGCCTGCGGAGGCTTGGCGACGTGGGCGGGCTGGGAGGTGCTCGCGTCGCTGACGGGGCCGATGGCGACGCTCGAAATCCCCGCCTCGTCTGCCACGACCGTGTCGAGTCGGGCCCTGCCAAATGCCTCGGCGTTGCTTGCCTCGCTGCCGGCATCTCTGGCTGACGCCGGCCAGCTGCTGGCGGTCCCTTTTCAGCCTGCGGCGACCCTCTCGCAGGCAGCGGCTGCGAGTGTACGGCTCCTCTGGTTTGTGCTCGCTTGGTCGCTCTTCGGCACGGCGATCACCCGCCATGTTGCCGTCACGATGATCGGTGAAGACTCACCAGGCTTTCTCGGAGGTCTCCGCTACGGCGTTTCACGGTGGCCGGCGAGCTTCAACTCCGTGCTCTTCGTGTTGCTTGGCGTGGCGGTGCTCTCGATCCCGGGGGTGGTGCTTGGGGGGCTGATGCGAGCCGACTGGGGCCTGGCCATCGCTGGGGTCGTGTGGCCGCTCGTGCTGGCCGGAGCCCTCGTGCTCGCGATCCTCGTGGTCGGCCTGATCGCTGGCTGGCCGTTGATGGTGGCAGCGGTCGGGGTGGAACGCGGTGATAGTTTTCAGGCGATATCCACCGCCTTCTCCTATCTCTACCAGCGGCCTCTGGCGTATGCGTTCTATGGACTTGTGGCTGTGGCGGTCTTCGTCCCCGCTCTGTTTGCGGCTGGGTTGTTTGCCGACAGCACCACGTCGCTGGCGGTGTGGGCCACGAGTTTTGGCATGGGGCACAGCCGCACGGTGGGGCTGCTCGACCTCGCGGCCACGTCAATGAGCGATTCGACTGCAGCCGTTCCGTTCGGCCTGCGTGCCATGCTCTTTTGGCACGACTGCATCGAAACACTCCTCGGGTCGTTCGCCTGGGGTTACTTCTGGGCGAGTGTGACCGCGGCCTACATGCTGCTGCGACGGGCTGTTGACGGTACCGAACTCGACGAGGTCGTGCTCGACGAGCTTCCAGGGGAATCAGCGGGCTGACGCATGCCGATGCTCAGCCTCCTCCACCCGCGTCTCAACCCACGAAGACGTCTCTGAGTTTTTGCCAGACGGTCCAGCCGGCGATGATGAAGAAACCGCCGGTGGAGACCCACAGGAGGACGTCCCAGGCACGCGTCGGGAGCAACCGCGGATCGAGGTCGCGATAGCGGAAGAAGAGCACTGCCACGGCGAGCGCTGCGAGCATGATGGCTTGAGCAATACCGCTTGCGAGCACCATCGCTACCGGGTTGTTGAAGAACAGCGCCAACCCCATCGCCACGAGCGCCCAGGCCATCGACAACCGCCGCACCCAGGTGGCTCGGCTCGCATCGGAGCTATCGATGCGGCCAGAGAGGATCAGGCCATCGGTGATCAGGCGAGCATTGCCCGCTGCGGCCACAAAAAACGTCGAGTAGAGCACGGCGAAGGCTCCCAGCAGAAACACCTCTCGCACCCATTCCCCGAAGATCGGTACGTACATCTGCCCGAGTGTACGAACCATCTCGCTGCCGGCTGGCCGCAGCCCAAGGCGACCTAGGGTGGCGGCCCCCAGCAGGTAGAACGCGATCGTGACCACCGTGTAGACCACCATTGACCCCCAGGCGTCGAGCTGCATGACACGCAGCCAACCCCGCGCCCGGGCTGTCCAGGCTTGCGATTCATTGCGGGGACCAATCGCTTTCGCGTAGCCCTTCTCCAAGCACCAATAGGGGTAGAACATCAACTCAGCAGCCCCCACGCCGATGATCCCAAGCGCCGCGAGCGCGGTCGAGATCGGCGACTGCCCGTTCGTGGACGGCGGCACGGAGGGCACGACGCCGCTGATGAGTTCGGCAGAAGAAATGGCCCACGTCGGGTCGGCTTGCAACAGGACGACTGCCAAGATCGTCATCAGGGTAAAGGTGCCAACGAGCGCGATGGAGACGCGTTCAATCAGCCAGTATTGGCTCACCGCCAACAGCACCGCCGTCACCACGCCGGCGATCACGGTCCACATCGCCACGTCGCTCGGGTCGGGAAGCTCATATCAGTAGAGGCAGTCCCATATAATGCTACTTTAGATAATCTTGTAACAGGT
>JBMTLP010000380.1:0-3818 GCA_049433245.1 Pirellulales bacterium | reverse complement strand
CCAGCGCGGTCATGATCGCCGCACCAATCCGATCCGTCGCCTCCACGCCTGACGGTCGTAATACGGACCCGTGGTATCCGGGCGTGTGCCCCACCACCCTGGGCTTGTCGGGGTGTAGTCGCCTTCGCGGTGGTAGAGCCGAATCAGGGTCGTCCAGACGTCGCGACGGAGGGCCTCGTCGCGGGTTGACCCAAGCACCTGAAACAGCCCGTCGACCGCACCGACAGTGTGCATGTTCCGCAATGCCCGAAGGGCTCCGGCACGATCCGACCCAGCGACTGCTGCAAGGCATTCTTCTGTCGCCTGCATCGCCACGAGCGCCTGCACGGCCAGGTGAGGAATCACCCGTTCTGGGTGCGGCTGCCGCCAGTCATCGCTGGTGCCGCCTTCTGCGTTTCCCCCAGTTTCTTGCTCAGAAACGTAACGATCGCCCTGTTGTGTCCGACTGGCCAAGCGCAGGAGAAGGGGCGAGGCTTCACGGTCCCCGAGTCGACCAGTCGCGATCGCCGCCGCCGCCAGAACCCGTGGATTCGGGCTGCTGAGGTGCTCGCGAATCGCCGCCACGAGCGTCGGCTCCACGCCGCTGCCAAGGTCCGCCACCGCGCGAATCACGTGCTCCGCGAGTTCCTCGTCGTGCAGCAGCGAGGTGGCCACCAAAGAAAACGCATCGGGGTTGGCCTGCCGCATCGTCCAGACCGCGATCACCCGACT
The DNA here is from genome assembly GCA_049433245.1 of Pirellulales bacterium. Lineage (GTDB taxonomy): Bacteria > Planctomycetota > Planctomycetia > Pirellulales > UBA1268 > M30B53. Next base: position 3,107 of record JBMTLP010000380.1, on the reverse strand, counting down.
GGCGATCGGAGTCGACGTATCCTCTGCAACCGCAAGCAGGCCGGTGAGAAGATTTCCCTGTGCAGTCTCGTCAGCGGCACGCAGCCGCCGGAGGAGTTCCCGCTGTGCATGCAGCCTCATCGCAGCCGAAGGATGCCGGATGAGTTCGACCAACTCGACTGCCTTCGCCTGCTTCACGTCGGCGACAGGATGCGGCACAAAGTCGATCGGCTTCACCATGGCAACAAAGCCAATGTTCGGCCCATCGTAGTTGAACTGTCCATTCTTCCAACTGCTCACATACATCCGCCCACTCGCGTCGGCATCGATATCGGTTGGCCGTGGGATCGAGAGAAAGGTCTCCTGGTGCGCGTCGAAGGTCGCACCGTTGGCGGGCAGACGATGGGCGAAGACTTCGCTGCGGCCCCAGTCGCAGGTGAGCAGTTGATTATTGAAAGGCGTTGGCCAGCGATCATCTTGAAAAAACATCGCTCCGCAGCCCGAGCCACCGCCGTAATCCGCCAGGGGGGGCATGATCTCATCGCTGAAGTTGATGTAGAGCGAGGGATACCCATAGTGTGCCGTCTGCATCACGTGCGAGAGGCGAATGTCCCATCCACCGCCATCGTTGGTGTTGTCGCGTGTGTAGAGGTTCATCAGTGGATCGATCGCCACATCGACGATGTTTCGCTGGCCCCAGGAGTAGATCTCCAGGTCGGTTCCGTCCGGTCGCACCCGCACCACGCCGCCGCCCCGCCGACTGAGCGTGGTGCCATCACGACCTACCGCATGCTGAAACCCAAAGTCGCCAACGGCGACATAGATCCAACCATCCACGCCTAAGCAGATTCCGTTGGTCGTGTGGTCCGCACCACGGGTGACAACATCCTCAGTGCTGATCCCCTCAACCAAGACCTCGCTCGTGTCGGCCACGCCATCGCCATCTTCATCGTGATAGACCGAGAGCAGTGGCGGATGCAGCACCCACAGCGAGCCGTTGTCGTAGACCAATCCGCGCGGATGATCCATGCGAGCAAACTCAGTGATCTCGTCGGCAACTCCGTCGCCATCGGTATCAAGGCACCGCAGCACTTTTCCGCGGCCAGGCTCTTTGCCGAGGGAACCCTGCTCATCCACCCCAACAAACACTTCCCCGGTCGCGGCGGCGGTCAGGCAGACCGGATAGTTCACCGCAGGAGGGGTCGCAAAGACGGTCGCCTCAAAGCCATCGGAGACCCGCAAATCAGCGGGGCTTCCCAGGGGCGATCCGCCGTTTTCTGCCCAGGCGGGCAGCGCAGGCAATTCCCCTTCATAGGCCTCAAACTCCCACAGCGACCCCCAACCGTTGGTGCTGCAGCCGAGAAACGTCGTTCGCAGAAAACGGGTGTTGGCCGCGTCCACCTGGTGGGCCTGCACCCCTTCCTGGCTGGTGTTGCCCGACGCATCCACGAGCATCGTCCAGTCCTGCCCGTTTGCCGAGGCCTCCACGGTGTAGAGGTAGGCGGAGCCTTGCCGTCGCTCCCAGTGCAGCCGCAGGTTCTTGATGTGCTTGGGCTCACCGAGGTCGACGGTCACCCACTCGTCCGTCTGTCCGCCGTCCGCGCACCAACGTGTGTCGAGCCGGCCATCGGTGAGATGCTTCTCAGGATTGCCCCCCTGCGTGGTCTTCGCCGTCACCGTTTTCTCAAAGGCCGCGTTACCCGTGCCGCAGCAGCCGCCCGTCACCATCGCGGGGAGCCCATCACCGACAGGTGCGTCTACAAGTTGCAGGATCTCTTCGTTCAATTCCGGCGTGGCCGGCGTGAACCCCTGCTCGACATCCCGACCAGTGGCCCACAGCACTGCTCTGGCCATCATGTCGAGATAGGCCGGCTCCGCCATGGTTTCGTTGTAGTGGCCGATCGTGCAGCCAAACACGCGCGTGCCGCGGTAGTCGTTGGTCCAGACGCACACCTGCGGCTGACCATCTTCCTGCCGATTCGCCTGCGCGAGCGGTGTGGCCGTGTCGAAGATTCGCACGCTGTGATAGAGCTCTCCCTTGGGAGCCACGAACTGTGGCCCAAAGGTCTTCATGATCGGATGCTCTGGCTTGAGGTTGTTGGCGGTGTAGGAGTAGTGCGGGCCGTGGCCGGGCGACTGCAGACCCACGAACTCAAACCAGCGGTCATCCCCCACGCGATAGCAGTGCATCGCACAGTGAATCAGGATCGCTGGCACCCCGTCGCGATGAGGCTGCAAGATGCGGTCGACAAACGCGAGATCGGTCACATCCGAGAAGCACTCGTTGTGCACCACGATGTCGAATCCCTTGGCCCAATCGGGATCGTCGTAGAGAGGGATCGGTGTGTTGGTTGTGGTGCCCCCCTGATGCACCACCGTCCAGCGAACATCCGCTCGGCCACTGATGCCGCGGGTCAGGATCCGCTTCTGCCGGTCGTAGTCATGGCAGCAGCCACCGGTCACCAGCAGTGCCTGAATCGGACGTGGCCCAGCCTCGGTGTCTCGTGTCGCCACAGGCTGCTCCGCGCCACGAGCCAGCCCTAGCCCACAGGCCGATGCGACCACAACAACCACAAGCCCGACGATCACACGCAGCGATCGCGAGGACACACACCTATGCAGCATGAGAAGCACCGTAGGAGACGAGAAATCCAGGTTACGAAATCAAAAACAGCGAGCCTAAGAAACCCGACCCGAGAAAGCCGGAGAGCTTCCCAGCAGAGTCACCCCACCGCAACGTTCCCATCACTGTACCGCCAAAGCCCAAGCCTCAAACCGGCCACTGACCAAACTCGGCCATGAGCAGACTGGGGGTACAAGCAACCATCGACCTGCCGCCACGGGCGGCTACTCGTCTCCCCACGGCCCAAGCCCCACCACGGGGCCCGCCTGGAGTTGGACAGGATCGACGATCACATGCTTCACCTTGCGGCGATTCCAGGTATAGGTCATGTGCACGAGGCCATCGGCGGTTTGAATCATGGCGGGGTAGGAGAACTCGCCAGACGGCTCCCGCTCGATGATCCCGGCCGCCCTCCATTCCAGCCCGTCGTCACTGATCGCGAGATTGAGCACGTTTCGCTTGCCCCAGCCGCCTTCACGTCCTTCGCCAGCGAGGTGGTTGTAAA
>JBMTLP010000379.1:0-3830 GCA_049433245.1 Pirellulales bacterium | reverse complement strand
CGACTGGCCGTTTGCGATGCTGCTGCCGGCGATTGCTCCCGGTGCACTCGTCGAGTTGGCCAACAACCATCTCTGGGAAACGGAGTTTGCTTTCCGCGATTGGAACTCCGAGGCCCCGCCATTCCTCAGGCCACCCCACGGGGGAACCAGTGGCGGCGAGCGGGCCTGGCTCGACTACACCCTCGGCATGTACTACACGCTGCTCGACTGTGGCCTCCGCTTGCCTCCGTCGGCCGGCACCGCCAGCGGTGTGCACCCGGTTCCGGCAGGGTTTGGCCGAGTGTTCGTGCACTGCCCCGAGGGATTCACCTACGACGCTTGGCTGGCTGGCCTCAAGGGTGGCCGCTCGGTCGTTTCCACGGGCCCGTTTCTCGAAGCCGCCGTCGATGGGCAGATGCCGGGGCATGTGTTCCATGTGTCGCGGGATCAGAGAGCCGATGAGATCGTCGGCCGCGATCAACAGCACCTCGCTGAGTTGCCCGTCACGATCAGCATCACGTCCCCGACCCCAGTTCTCTTTGCCGAGGTGATCGTAAACGGTCGCCCCGACTCGCTCCTGCGGCCAACGAACGAACCGCTCCCCGGCGGCGGCTACCGCTCGACCTTGACCCACACCGCGCGGATCGACCGCTCCAGTTGGATCGCCGTGCGGTGCTTTGAGGACCGCGACCATGGCCGGATTCGCTTCGCCCACACAGCCCCCTGGTATGTCGAGGTGGATGACGAGCCCCTTCGCATCGAACGGGAACGGAAGGGCTACCTCATCGATCGCATGCAGCACGAAATCGAGCGGAGCCGCGGCGTGGTGTCTGCCGAGGCCCTTGAGGAGTATCAACGAGCCCTCGCCTTCTACGAGGCGATTCCCGAAATCGACGATCGCGAGGAGGTGGCCCGGGCGGCTCGCCCTCTCGGCGATGGCCCTGATCGCGAGGCCTGGCTGGAGAACATGCTTGTGCATCACCGGCTCACGATTGAGGAGCTTCGCCGGGCGACCGGCCTGTCCCTCGACAAAGCCGCCTCCCTGTGGCGAACCCACAACCTTCCCAATGCCGCATCGGCTTCGCCTCGACCTGCCGCTGCCCCTCAGCCGATCCGCGTCTTGCCCTACCCCGGCGGCCGCCACCCACGCCGAGGCTTTTTGGAAGGGGCCATCGATCCACAGCGTGAGACGAAAGTCAGCATCTTCCCGCCGTGGGCCGAAGCGGGCTACGTGGTGGTCGATGTGCCAGAAGCGATCTTCTCAAACCTTGGCCTGACCTACCTGGCCCATACCCACATCCCCACGATCTGGGATGAGCAGGGCATTTCGCTCGAGCCCTTGGAGTGGCAGCAGACCAACACCTCGCTCAGCTGTGAGCGGCGGCTTCCCAATGGCATCCGCGTGACAAGCACCGTCGCCCGCACCCCGGCCGAAGACGGCAGCATCGCGATGCAGATTCGCTTGACGAATGGCACCCCTGCCCACCTCTCAGGTCTCCGCGTGCAGGTCTGCACGATGCTCGCGGCAACTGAGGGCTTTCAACATCAGCAGCGGCTCGAAACGCGAGAGGCGGCCCCCTTCATCGCGGTCAAGTCAGTCGACCATGACCGCTGGATTGTCACGGGCTGGGAGCCGCTCCACCGCATCTGGACCAACCCGCCAGTGCCCTGCATTCATGCCGACCCAATCTTCCCTGACTGCCCACCCGGCGAGACCGTCGAGGTACGAGGCAGGCTCTGGTTTTACGAGGGCACCGACATCGACGGCTTCATCGCGTCCTGTCGACTCCCGCGATAACTCGCACGCCGGCGAATCGCCGCTCACCGAAGCGTCCCTTCCTCGTTGCTCCACGCCCCTCCGCTCAGGAAATGGAGGGGCAGAGCAGCGTCCGCGCAGGACGCTGACCATGCACCCGTGCATGGAATCGGTGTCTCTCACCCGGGCAGACCATGCAAGGATCTGCGCCGACCGAAACGTATCTCCTGCTCGCCCGTTCAATCCAATCCTCACACACCACACCATGAACCAACACATCGATGAAGTTTCTCCCCCCCCTCGCGATCTTGATCACCGCCCTCGCGTGCTGGGCTGGGTATTCCCGCTTGACAGTCGACGCCCCGTTCGCCCCTCTCTCGCCACCTGATCAGGCTCTGAACACCTCGCCACCTGCCCCCGCCTCTGCGACCAACCCATCCGGCCAGGCTAGCGAGAACCCCTTTGACCTCGTCCGCACAGGTGACCGCGAAGCTCCACAGCAGGCCGGCCCTCTTGCTGGCGAGACATCGTTTCAATCGGCTTTTCTTACCTCTGCCCACGATGCCGACAGCACTGAAGCGAACGGTGATCTTGCTGATGAGAGCGTTCCTGAGAACGGCGAGGCCAGCCACATTCGGATGGTCCGCGTGCTGGAGAAAATTCGTGATGAGAATCGTTATGAGAAAGCGGCGTTTGGGAGAGAGCCTCTCTCCTCCCGCGAACACCGCTTGACCCTCAAGCCTGGCCTTTCTTCATCCACGTTTGCCGACCTCGTGTCAGTCGCAGAGCATCGCCTCTGGCTCGGCGATACACGGGCAGCGATCGCGCACCTCCAGGCGGCACAGGCCATCCTTGAGCAGAGCCCCACGCTCGTCTCCCCGATGGTCACCTCCAGGTTGCTCGCGAAACTTGGGCTCGCCAGTTTGCGGCTGGGTGAAAATGAAAATTGCGTGGACTGCAACAGTGCCGCCAGCTGCCTGATGCCGATTCAAGCAGCCGGAGTGCATCAGTTTCCGGAAGGGTCCGAGGGAGCAATCGACGCGCTCACAGCTGCCCTCGCCATCAACCCGATGGACTTCACATCTCGGTGGTTGCTGAATCTGGCGGCGATGACGCTGGGCAGGTACCCCCACGATGTGCCTTCGGCTTTTCGCATCGACCCCGCATGCTTTACGTCAGAAGCCTCCTGCCCCCAGTTTGAAAACGTCGCCGTGGACCGCGGTGTCAACGCCACATCACTTTCGGGTGGCAGCGTTGCCGACGACTTCGACGGCGACGGTGATCTCGATCTGGTTGTCTCGTCGTGGGGCGCTGGTGATTCGTTGCAGTTTTTCCGCAACACGTCCGGCCGCTTTCAGGATGACTCGGCAGCCGCCAACTTCACTGGGCTCTACGGTGGCCTGAACCTGCTTCAGGCCGACTATGACAACGACGGCGATCTCGACCTGTTCGTGCTCCGGGGAGCGTGGCTCGGACCGGCAGGGGCGGTACCCAACTCACTGCTCGACAACGATGGCACTGGACGCTTCACCGATGTCACGTTTCGTGTTGGCCTCGCTCGACCGGCATATCCCACGCAGACCGCCGTCTGGCTCGACTATGACAACGACGGCGACCTCGACCTGTTCGTGGGGAACGAAAATGCCCCGAGCCAGTTGTTTGAGAGAGTCGCCGGAAAGCGGTTTCAGGACGTGACCAGGGCTGCCGGAATCAACGTCAATGCCTTCGTCAAAGGCGTGACGGCTGGTGACTACGATCAGGATGGTTTTCCCGACCTCTACATCTCCGTGCTCGCGGGGCCCAACCATCTCCTGCATAACGATGGAGACGGCACTTTTACGGACGTCGCGGAAAAGTTGGGGGTTGCCCAACCCATCAACTCCTTTCCAACTTGGTTCTGGGACGCAAATCAAGACGGCCATCTCGACCTGTTCGTCTCCACGTACACCGTGAGCCTCGCAGGCCTCGCCGAGACATTCTTTGGACAGCCAACCGGAAAGCCGTTCACCAGACTCTACGAAGGGGATGGAGCCGGGGGCTTCAAGGACGTGTCTACCTAACGCCATCTCAACAACCAGTTGCCCCCGATGGGCGC
>JBMTLP010000378.1:0-3834 GCA_049433245.1 Pirellulales bacterium | reverse complement strand
TCTCCAGACCACACTTTTCCATGGTCGCTTTGAAGAGTTCTCGATCTTCGGCACGCTCGATGACATCGGCTTTGGCGCCGATCATCTCCACGCCGTGTTTCTCGAGAATGCCCCGCTCAGCAAGTTCCATGGCGAGATTGAGGCCGGTTTGCCCGCCGAGCGTTGGCAGGATGGCATCGGGTTTCTCAACCTCGATCACCTTTTCAAGAGCCTGCCAAGTAAGCGGCTCGATGTAGGTGCGGTCGGCAGTGCCAGGATCAGTCATGATCGTGGCCGGATTTGAGTTCACCAGCACGACCCGATAGCCGTCCTCGCGGAGAGCCTTGCAGGCCTGGGTGCCGGAGTAGTCGAACTCACAGGCCTGACCAATAACGATTGGCCCTGATCCGATGAGCAGAATCGTATGGAGGTCGTCGCGGCGTGGCATGAAATGAGAAACTACCATCCACCCTCGGCCCGCTTCAACGAACCGCTACAATCCTCGTGAGAAACAAGCGAAAACGATTTTTCTTCCCGCAAGAGCCGACAGATGCCAGCGACTCCAGCCCTCGATGCCCTCCGCGAAACCCTGCCCGATGACCTCAAGGATCTGCGTCTGAACCTGACGAGCGTTCTTGGCGGAGAGAACCTTTCCACGGAGCAGGCTTTTGGCGTGGCAATCGCCGCCGCACACTTCGACCGCTGCCCCCGGTTAGCTGAGGCGCTTGTCGCCGACCTGCAGGCAGCCTGCCCGGAATCGGCTCGGGGAATCATCTCCGATGCCATCGCCGCAGCAGGGCTGATGGGGATGAACACGGTCTACTACCGGTTCCGGCACATGGTCGGAAAAGAAAGCTACGCATCGCGTCCGGCGAGACTCCGCATGACCCGCATCGCCCAACCCACAAGCGACAAGGCCACGTTTGAACTCATGAGCCTGGGCTGTGCGGCGATGGCCGGTTGCGAAGCCTGTATCCAAAACCACGAAGGCAGCCTTGTAAAGCTCGGCGTGAGCGAGGATGCCTGCCATGACGCGGTGCGGATCGCTGCGGTTATCCGCGGAGGAATCATCGGCCTGAACTAAGTTTTGCCGCGGTTTCTTCGGCCCAGTGGGCTTTGGCCCCGCCTGTCCCCTACGCTATCTGTGGTTTTCGTGACGGGGGGTTGGCTCTTGCTGGCGAGCAGCCCTCGGCCTACGCTCCGACCGCCGTTTCCTCTTTCGTTCGTTTCTTGAGCCTCCATGTCAGACATCCTCACCGCGCCGCGACGATCCCGCTTTGGGCAGGTCACCGGATTTCGCTTGGCGCGAATCGGCAGCAGTGTTCCCGCGAACGTGGTCACCAACGCCGACCTGGCGCGACTCGGCTGCGATGCGGAATGGATCGAGGCTCGTTCCGGAATCCGCGAACGGAGGCATGCGCCCCCTGGTTTCGCCACGAGTGACTATGCCACGGCGGCTGGCGAAGCGGCGATATCCATGGCAGGCATCGACCGCAGCACAATCGACCTGCTTGTGCTTGGTACTTTTACCCCCGACATGCTCCTGCCCTCCACGGCCTGCATGGTTCAGGAGCGACTTGGGCTCGACTGCCCAGCGATGGATGTGACCGCAGCCTGTGCGGGCTTTGTCTACGGACTGGTCACCGGCGGACAGTTTTTGGGGTCGGGATCGCACGAACGCGTCCTCGTGATCGGCGCCGACACCAACAGCCGGGTTGTGAACCCCAACGACATCAAGACCTGGCCGCTGTTTGGCGACGGGGCCGGTGCCGTGATCCTGGAACGACACACTGCCGCCACGCCTGCCGAGACGAAGGGACTGCTCGCGTATGCACTCGGTTCGGATGGGCGGGGCGGGGAACTGCTGATCTGCCCCATGAGTGGCTCGCGCGAGCCCGTAACCGTTGATGGAGCCGCCGCAGGCAGGCAGTTCATGCAGATGGACGGCCGAGCGGTGTTTAAGTGGGCAATTCGGCTCGCCGAACAGAACCTCCGCGACGTGATCGAGAAATCAGGCCTGTCACTCGATGCCATCGATCTGTTTGTCCTGCACCAGGCCAACGCCCGAATTCTTGAGGGCGTGCGGCTCGCGCTGGACCTGCCGTCGGAGAAGGTGTTCATGAACCTGGACCGCTACGGCAACACGTCGAGCGGCTCGATCCCGCTTGCGATGGACGAGGCTTGGCGATCGGGCCTGATCGGAGCGGGCAGCACGATCGCGGTCTGCGGGTTCGGCGGCGGGCTCGCTTGGGGCTCGGCCGTGTGGCGGCTTTGACCGTCGCGCCCGGCCGCTCCTCCCACTATCACTACAACGCAACGAGTCCTGTGAACTCCAGGAGAGCTGACCATGGCAACCGCCGACGCCCCTCGCCCCAAGACACTCCCCACTCGAGCTGACGTGGCGGTTGCCGACACCTGGGATCTCGGAAGTCTGTTTGCCACGGACACCGACTGGGAAGCGTCGCTTGCAGCCTGGGAAGAGCGGATACCTGAGTTTGATGCGTTCGTTGGCACACTCGGATCGTCCGCCGAACGTCTCGCCGAGGCCCTGCAGTTTGACCTCGACTTTGACCGCGAAGGCGACCGACTCGGCACCTACGCCTTCCTGCGGGCAGCCGAAGATCAGCAGGGCCAGCAAGCCCAGCGGATGGTAGGCCGCTTCCAGCACGTCTCCACACGCGCCGGGGAGCGGGCAAGCTTTCTTCGCCCTGAGATCCTGGCCATTCCCGCCGCCAAGCTCGATGCCTGGCTCGCCAGTGACACGCTCGCAGCCTACCGGCTCATGCTCGAACGGCTCGTGCGTGTGCGGCCGCACGTGCTGAGCGAACCGGAAGAGAAGATCTTGGCCATGCAGGGCACCTTCGCGGGCACCGCCTCGAAAGTGTTCCGGCAACTCACTGATGCCGACATGACCTTCGGAAGCCTCACCAACGGCAAGGGAGAAGAAGTCCAGCTTTCGCACGCAAGCTTCATGACCCTGCTTCACGACAAAACGCCGTCCGTGCGGAAAAAGGCCTTCCACCAGTATTACGACGTATTCGAAGCCCACGACCACACGCTCGCCGCCACCCTCTCAGGCTCGATGGAACGAGATGTGTTCTCAGCCAAGGTGCGGCACTATCCCTCAGCAATTGAAGCGGCGCTGTTTAACGACAACGTGCCCCTGTCTGTGTATGACAGCCTGATCGCGGCTGTCCACAACCACCTCCCCGCCCTGCACCGCTACTACGCACTCCGCAAGCGTGTGCTCGGCTTGGAAGAGATTCATCACTACGACACGTATGTGCCCCTTGTGGCAGATCTCGACAAACGCCACACCTGGGATGAGGCGGTGAGTCTGATCATCGAGGCCCTGCAGCCGCTCGGTGACGAGTACTGCAACCGCCTCCACCAAGGGCTGCATGGCCGATGGTGCGACCGCTATCCCAACGCCGGCAAGCAGTCGGGGGCCTTTAGCAGCGGCACGTTCGACTCTGATCCCTACATCCTGATGAACTTCGAGGAGGAGGTGATCGAGCACGTGTTCACGCTCGCTCACGAGGCGGGGCATTCAATGCACACCCGCTACTCGGCCGACAACCAGCCCTACCAATATTCTGGATACACGATTTTCGTGGCCGAGGTAGCGAGCACGTTCAACGAACAGTTGCTCTCACGGCTCCTGCTCCAACGAGCAAGCACCGACCGCGAGCGTGCGGCCATCCTCGTGCGAGAGATCGACGCCATCCGTGGCACGATTGTGCGACAAACGATGTTTGCTGAGTTTGAGAAACTCGCGCACGCCTCCGTGGAGGCGGGTGAACCGCTGACCCTCGAACGCATCCGCTCGCTCTACCGGGGACTCCTCGACGCCTA
>JBMTLP010000377.1:0-3843 GCA_049433245.1 Pirellulales bacterium | reverse complement strand
ATTGAATTCCCCCTCAGTTGCAGCATACGCAGGCGAAATCTGCAAATCGGCCAGCGTGCATGCCGAAAAAAAGCGGCGATTGGACTGTGGAACGCCGAGACGTCGCTGTCCATCCCTGAAGCAGGCTGCCCAGGGGATTCTGGCCCACACGGCAGCGAAAAAATCGCACTATTCGGCACGGATGACGCGTCGATCTGCCGGTCGAAACGGTCAAGAAGGTCGTGCCGAATGAGCGGCCAGCCTCGTTAGATCAGCTCTCGGATCGGTTCGACACCAGAGTCGACGAGGTACTGCGGCCGCCCCTGGAGGTCCTGGACCGTGACCAGTCGCGGGTCGATACCGACGTTGTGGTAAAGGGTTGCGAAAACCTCTTGGAAGGTAACCGGCCGGTCGTGGGCGTGCTCACCAAGCCGGTTGGTGGAGCCGATGACCTGGCCTGTTCGCATCCCGCCCCCTGCGAGCAGCGCGAACGAGACCGCAGGCCAATGGTCGCGGCTGTTCATCTTGTTGATCTTGGGCGTGCGGCCAAACTCTCCCCACACGACGACCGACACGTCTTTGTCGAGTCCGCGTTCATGGAGATCCGTCACCAGAGCGGAGAGTCCCTGGTCGAGAAGCGGCGCTTCCTCTCGTGTGCGAGGAAAGTTCATCCCGTCGCCGCCGTGCCAGTCCCAACGGCTGTAGTTCATCGAGACCACGCGGGCGCCGGCTTCCACCAACCGCCGCGCGATCAGGAAGTTTTGCACCATCTTGGGTGCTCCATCACGCTGATACGTCGGATCGCTTGTGCCGTACCGCGCGACCACAGCCGGGTCTTCCTGAGAGAGGTCGAGCGCGTCGACGAGGCGAGCGGAGGAGAGGATCGAAAAGGCCTGCTGAGAAAACGTGTCCATCTTCTCAACCGACGCGGCGTGATCGAACTGACGGCGGAACGCATCGAGGCTCGTCAGCAGTTGGCGACGATCGCCGAGCCGCTCAAGCGTGATGCCTTGCAAGGTCATGCTGCTCGCCTTGGCCAACGGATCCTTCGCAACCATTGCCATCGGCGAGTGTGCGGGATCGATGAAACCCGCAGTTCCCGGGTCGCCCCATGTGCGGTTGCCGGTGGGGTACATCAACGAGAGGTTGGCCGGGATCGTTTCACTCGCCGGGCCGAGCACTTTCGAAACCCACGATCCCATCATCGGCCAGCCACCGGCCGGCGCCGTTTCGCGACGGGTGCGACCAGTCATGCATTGGTAGCAATCGTGGGCCCCTTCGGATCCTACAAGCGAGCGGATGATGGCGAACTTGTCCATCATCTTGGCCATCTGCGGAAAGAGTTCGCAGATTTCCATGCCAGGCACGTTGGTGCGGATGGGAGTGAACTCGCCTCGGATCTCGGTAGGAGCCTCTGGCTTGAGGTCGAACAGGTCGAGGTGCGAAGGGCCACCCGGCAAGAAGACGTTGATGATCGCCTTGTGGGAGAGGCCACTCCCGGCTTGCGATTCCGCAGCCAGCAACTGTGGAAGGGAGAGCCCACCTGCGGCCATCCCGCCAATCTTCAGAAAACTGCGTCGCGACAGTCCGTCGCAGTGCGGAATGTGCCTGTCATGGCGGCCGAGAATCGTCAGCATGTCTGCGTCCTCTGGAGACCAACAGCGGCTAGAACAGCAGCGGCGGCAGGGAGACTCTTCTCCGTATCGACGGCATCCCCTCGCTGCTCTTAACCTAACTCGTGAAGGCCTCGATTTGCTAGGCAGTTTCATGCTGTTTTGGGGGAAGACATGACCAGAATCCTGTTGGCAAGCCTTTTGGTTGCGTTGGGTGCCGGGTCTGCCTGGGGAGAAACCGTGCCGCTGCGGGCCGTGCAAGACAATTCGCTGGTGATGGTCGATGGCGAATGGTCGGTCAACGCGGGCAATGCCAGTCGGCTGCGAATGAAAGGCAACCAGCACATGGTGGCGATCGCTTTCGACCTCGCCCCCATCGCCGGAAGGTTGGTGACACGGGCGGAACTGGTCTGCCATGCCGATGCGGAGACGATCTCGGGCGTGACTGTGTCCACCATCGCCGTGCCTTGGGATGAGATGGCATCGACCGGATTGACCGCGGGCGTGCCTCCGCTCCATGGTTGGGGGTATCAAGGAGGGCGGTTTCCGGCGGTGGTTGGGGGCAACGCCTTCACGCTCACCCACCAGGCGGTATCAGATCGTCGCGACGGCGTGTATCGGTGGGCGATTCCCGTCGACATGGTGCATGCGATGGCTACGGGCCTTGCGCACGGGCTCGCCCTGCACGAGCACGATGCCGACTACGGCCGCAATCCCACGATCTTCTCGCGCGAGCAGTCGGGGAAAGAGCCGGTCTTGCTCGTGGAGTGTGCCGAGCAACGTGAACAGGCGGCCGTTGAGGCACCGCCAGAGGCGGCTGTCGAAGGGCGAGTGGTGCCGGTTGACCGTGAGTCAGCAACGTTGCATGTGCGGGCCCCACAACACGGCTTTGGCTACGAGGTGTTTGTCGGAGGTGCTCGGCTGGGCGGGCACAACGTGCCGCTCGTCAGGCCGGGCGAGGAGCAAGTCGTGCACCTGCGTGATCTGCCTGAGCATGTCAGGGGACAAGAGACGGTGGTTGAAGTGGTCACTCTGAGTAGGACGGGGCAGCGATCGAAGCGGGCGGTCTTTCGGGGACGTGCGTTTGGAGATGAGCCGATTGGCGTGTCCGCGCCGCCTGCGGTCACCCCCGCGGTCGCACCCCACGCTGGCCTCGGCGTGATTCCTCTGACCGATGTCTACGATCGCGCGGGGCGTCCGATCGGGGAACTCCCAGACGACTATCGCGTCCACAACGCACTCTACGATGGGCAGACGATCACGCTCACGGCAGCAGCTGGCGAGGTGGTGGGCTTTCAAGTGCTCGCCCGCGGCGATGGCGACGTGAAGCTGGCGTGCCGACTCGCTGAGGCTGATTGGCGAATCGATCTTTTTCAGGCGATCTATGTGCCGGTCGGGACGCGCCTCGTGCCCGATCCGTTGCTGCCGCTGCCGGAATGGCTCTCGCTCTCGTCAACCGAGGATCAAGCGGTCGTGGTCGACATCTACGTGCCGTTTGATGCGGCGTCGGGGTCTTACGCTGGTCGCGTCGAACTCTCCGATGGCCGCACGGTACCGCTTGCGCTCGAGGTCTTGCCCGTTCGCTTGCCCGAAAAAGCGTCGTTCCTGTGCGAGATGAACAGTTACGGGTTGCCCGACCATGTGGATGATTTCTATGCCCTGCAGCAGGTGGCCTATGACCACCGCGTGCATGCCAACATTCTTCACTACTCCCACCACACCGCGGCCGCAGGAGCCCGCAAGAGCAGCCTCGACATGCGGCTGCGGTCAGGACGCCGCATGGATAACCGTCGCTACGATGCGATCGAGCCGGGAGCGAGGCAAGGTTTTTGGGATGACTTTGCCGAAGCGTTTGGGCCGTATCTCGACGGCTCGTACTTCCGAGATGGCCATCGCGGGGCGATCCCCGCTCCCGGGTTCTACCTCACCTTTCATGAAAGTTGGCCGCTGAACTGCCGGCCTTTTTTCAACGGCAACCCGGATGCGTATCTGGGCTTTGCTGACAGCCCGCAGTATGCCGAGACGTACGTGAACATCCTGAGCGACTTCGCGCGGGAAGCACGGCGTCGCGGTTGGAACGAAGCCGGTTTTCAGGTGTATTTCAACAACAAGGGATCGCTGGCCGAGGAAACGAAGGCCCCGTGGATCCTCGACGAACCGGCCTCCTACTGGGACTACCGGGCCTTGCAGTACTTTGGTGAGCTCACCGATCGTGGGCGTGGCGTGGCGGGCGACGACTTCGGCGGACAGA
>JBMTLP010000376.1:0-3854 GCA_049433245.1 Pirellulales bacterium | reverse complement strand
CCGCGCGCAGTGCCTCAGCGACGAAGTGTGAGCCGCTGAAGCTGTTGCTGCCGATGACCAGAACCTTCTCTGTCGTCATCGCGGCAGAACCTCCTGTAGGCCGTTGCGCAGCGCCTCGCTATGGATCGGTGTGTTGCCCATGGTTTCTACCGCTAGCGACGCCATCACGCAGGCTACGGCGGCAGTGGGCATCATCGGCTGGCCGCTGGCTAAACCCGTTGCTAGCACTGCAAGCACCGAATCACCTGCTCCAGCCACATCGAGGGGATTCACGCTTAGGGCTGGGAAGGGCTGGTTCACGATTTTGCCATCCGCGGTGCGGTCGTAGACGATGAAGCCCTCTGCAGCCAGCTTCACCACCAGTCGTTCGCAGCGGCTTTGTTCCAGAAGCTTTTGGCTAAGCCTCTCGAGGCCAGTGTCCTTGTCCTGCAGAGCCAGCCGCAGTTCGCGCTCATTCGGGCAGAGCAGTGAGAAATTCTGGAAACGGGTGATCGACCCCACCTGGCTGCTGCACTGGATGTCTCCAAAGAGCATCAGGCCATGGCGCTCGGTTAACTGTTGGACCGACTGCAGCACTCGCGGTGTCACCACTCCGTAGACGAAGTCGGACACCACAATTCCTTGGCAGTGAGGCGCGAGGCTTTCAAGCCGCTCAATCACTTGTTCTTCGATTGCATGGTCAATGTTGTGCTGCTCAAGGCGGCTGACGCGGAATAGTTTCTGGTTCTCCACCACATAGCGTTTCTTGAACGTGGTTGGTCGCGATGGATCACGAACGAGGCCATCGCCAATGCCCTGGGCTTTGAGTTCCTGCTGAACCAGATCGGCAGTGCTGTCGTTGCCAACGACCGACACAAGATCGCAACGAGCTCCCAGAGCCCGGATGTGGGCAGCCACAATGGCCGCCGCACCGATGAAGTTGCGCCGTGCCAGCTCGCGCACAACCACGACTGGCGCTTCAGCACTCATGCCGATCGCTTCACAGGCAGCGTATTGGTCAACGATCGTGTCGCCCAAAACAATCAGGCGCGCATCACGCCAGGTCTCCATCGAAGCGAGAAGGTCGCTGCGCCTGAGTCCCTGGCGGCGGCAGGCTTCCCTGAATTGTTCACGGCGGCGCTGCCTCAGATCCCGCTCCGAGATGTTGAGCAGGTCGGTGTTGGCGTAGGTGACTTCGCCTGCATGGAATTGCACGCTGCCGCCCTGGGTCTTCAGCAGCGTCAAAGGCTCTTTCAGTCGCTCCGAACCTTCCAGTTCAGTCCCGAGTACCAACGTCGAGGGCGTGAGGCGGCGAATGGCTTCCTCGAGCTCATCGGCTTGCAGGAGGAGGATTGCATCAGCAAGTCCAAGCAGGCTCAGGGCCTCGGCACGCTCCTCCTGGCGGAACGGATAGGGGCTTGGCTGATCGGATGGGCCATCACCCACAAGGGCCACCACGAGATCAGGACCCAACTCGCGGGCATGACGCAAATAGCGAATGTGGCCAGGGTGGATGGTGGTGAAGTGCCCGTAGGCGAGCACGCAGCCGTTCCGTTCGGCTCCCTGTTGTAGTGAGATCAGTTCGGTCACAGCGTGATCATCACTCGGCCTGCTGTGGCGCCATCACGCATGGCGCTGATGGCGGCATTGATCTCTTCGAGTGGAAATCTGGCGCTCACGAAACGATCCAGCTGCAGGCTGCCCCGCTCAAGCAGTCGTAGATACCGGGGAATGTCGCGATCCGGCTGGCATTCCCCACCCTGGGAGCCGCTCAGCACCTTTCCGAAATGAAGCGGAAGTGAGTAGACGTTGAGGTTCTGCCCCAGCCGCGGTACCCCAACCAGGATCACCCGCCCCTCGCGCTGGCTGAGCTGGTAACCCATCTCGATCACGGCGGGCACGCCGGTGTTGTCGATGAACACATCCAGCGGCTGATCGGCCAAGGCCTGCTTGATCAGCTCTGCGGCGTCTCCTTTCGCGCTGTTGATGGTGTAGGTGGCCCCCAGTCGCCGGGCCAGCTCCAGCCGGCTGTCGTGCAGATCCACTGCGATGATCGGTGAGGCCGATATCAGGGCCGCTGCCTGAATGATGTTCAGGCCGATGCCTCCGGCCCCAAACACCACCACCGATTCGCCCATTCGCAGCCGAGCATTGTTCTCCACAACACCGAATCCGGTTGTTATGGCACAGCCAAACAGGGCCGCAGCCTCCGGATCGGTTCCTGCTGGCACCTTTGTACAACGGTTCTCACTAACCACTGCGTGGCGGTTGAAGGTGGTCACCCAGCCGGCATTCAGCGGTTGGCCGCGCCATCGGTACTTGGGGGGATCCGCCTGGATGCCGGCACCGGGTCGCCAGTGCAGGACGACGCTGTCGCCGGGTTTCACATTCTTCACACCCGGTCCTACCTGTAACACTACGGCGAAGCCTTCGTGACCCATGAGGTGTGGGAGGAAGCGGTCAGGGCCCTTCACCCCATCGATTTCGCCAAGCTGGGAGCCGCATATCCCACTCACTTTCAATTCCACCAGAACTTGCCCAACCGCCAGCTGTTCGGGCAGCTCGATGGTGTCAACAACCAGGGGCTTTTGCTGGGCTACCAGGATGGCAGCTTGCGTGTTTGTGGGGCGTTCGGACATATCGCTCACTCGAAGTAGATAAAGGAGTAATCGCCGCTGTAGCCGGTGCGCTCAAACCACCACTGCCATTCTTTAGGCGTGTTGAAGGCCTCGCAGGTCACTTGCCAGTAGAGCAGATTGGCTTTTTCCTGTTCGCTTCGATAGCTTTCGACGCATAGGTATTTGTTCTTTTTGCCAACTCGCTCCATTTCTCGCAGTGCCAGATCTAGATCAGATCGGAAGAGCACACGTCTGATGGTGATTGATATGACGAGATCGAAATAGTCGTCGGGCCAGGGAAGCTCAGTCGCGGATCCCACTCGAAGGCGGTCTTGAATCTCCTCCTTGCTGTTGGTAATGGCGTAGGGGGAGATGTCAATCCCATGGATCTCAGCGTCGGGTATTACTTTGAGGAAATCGTAGAGCAGAAACCCTTTTCCGCACCCAACATCGAGGATTTTTGGCTTCGGCGGCAAGTCGTAATGGTCAATCATGGCACGGGCCACTTTCTCCCACCGGCCCTCCATGTAGCGATAGCCGCCATAGCAAATGCGTCGATCGCCGTCCCAGTAATCAAAGTCGAACTTTTTGGCTAGCTCGGCGGCTTTCGCCTTTGGAAAATCTGGATCATTGACCCGGGCCAGATAATCGCGCTGGGTGCTCTTGTGGAGCACACTCATGAAATCCACCTCAGCCATTAGGGCAGCTCGTTAAGGGAGTTAGGTTTATTGGCGTTGAGCCATTGCATGCAGAGATGGCCCACCACTAGCTGGGTGTCTTCGGCAATCTGCATATCGTCGATTGTAAAATGAATCGGTATATCCGCGAGCTCACGACAGCGACCACCGCTGAAGGCAAGGATGGCAAAGGATTTCATTCCAATCTGTTTAGCTGTTTCCAGAGCCCGCACCGCGTTGCCAGAATTGCCGCTCCCCGATAGCACGATCAGAACATCATCTTTTCGGCCCTTCACCTGGAGCTGATGGGCATAGATGTTGTCGTAGCCGGTGTCGTTCGCCAGGCAGGTGATGATGCCAGCGTTCGCAGGTAGCGCCTCCACACGCAAGCCCGGCAAGCGAGGGCCAGCTCCACAGGCACCGATGCCGTAGTGGAAATCGTTAGCCATGTGCATGGCATTTGCGGCACTGCCACCATTGCCGCAGATATACACATGGCGCCCTTCTGTCCAGGCTCGGAGTAATTCTTGGGCGAGGATCTCAACCGCTTCAACGATAGTCGGACTGAAGCAGTCGTGGA
>JBMTLP010000375.1:0-3861 GCA_049433245.1 Pirellulales bacterium | reverse complement strand
ATTCCAATCCGATCTGGCAGTACGGCATCGCCGACCGCTACCTGCGACGGAATCCTCACGCGGGCGGCATCTCGGCGGTGCGACAGGTGGCGGAGATCCCGGGGGCCGCGCCCGTGTTTCCCATCAGTCGCACGCTCGCCCGCTTCAACGACTTCCACATGGCCAATCGGTTTACTTCAGCGTGCGGCACGATCCTCTACCGCGACCAGCGGCTCGGTGCGGAGGTCACGGGGAATGCCTTTGTCTCGGAGCCGGTGCACAACCTCGTGTCGCGGTTGGTGCTGGCGACCTCAGAGGACGGTCTGGGGTTTGTCGGAAAGCGGGCAGCTGACGAAGCCGAACGGGAGTTTCTCGCTTCGCCTGACAACTGGTTTCGCCCGACCATGCTCCGCACCGGCCCAGACGGCGCCATCTGGGTTGCGGACATGTACCGCAATGTGATTGAGCACCCGGAATGGATTCCGGCGGAGTATCAGCGAAAGATGGACCTTGCTGCTGGCAGCGATCGCGGGCGGATCTATCGCGTGGTGCCGGATGAGGGTTGCTGCGAGCCCACGCCATCACCCATGCGGGCCTTTTTCACGAGCCGCTGGGACGAGATTCCCCTTCGCGACGTCGTCGCTCGCCTCGAGAGCCCCAACGGCTGGTGGCGCGACACCGCCGAGCGAATCCTGCTGCATCGCCGCGACGAGGTTCTTGCCAGCGAGGCTGCGCTGGAGGAGATCGCGCGGCTCGTAGCGGCTGGCGGGGCCGTGGGCGTGCAGGCCCTGGCCACACTTGAGGCGCTCGCAGCGAACGAGGACCACGAGGCTTTTGAGCAACTCAATGCGGCGGGCGCTACGGCACTGGCCAGTGACGATGCCAGGCTGCGGCGAGCCGGTGTGTTGGCCGCTGAGTCGGCGATCGCTCGGGGCGACGCCGATGTGCTGGAGGCAGTCGGCGGGCTCGCGGGCGACCACGAGCCGCTCGTGCGGCAGCAGGTGCTGCTGAGCCTCGGTGCGGCGCAGGGCTCGTCGGCAGCGGACGTCCTCGCCAGGGCGCTCGTGTCGTCGGCCGACACGGCTGAGCTCCGCCGTGCTGGGATGACCTCGCTCACGCCAGAAAATGTGGATGCGGTGGTTCTCGCGGTGTGTGAGGCCACGGCCGACGCTGGAGACGAGGCCTTGCTGTTGGTGGGGGAACTGCTCTCGCAAGCCACCGCCATGGGGAGGGCCGGGGCACTTTCGGAGCCGTTGGCCTCGCTGCTGACGGGCACAGGCCGGGACGCGACGGCGGAGCGCCTGCGGCTGGCTGCAGATGTGCTGCGACGCGGAGAGCAGACGCCACAGGTGCAGGCGGCGGCCGATCAGGCCGTCGCGGCGGCGTGGCAGGTTCTCCGTGACGCAGACGCTGCCGAAGACCGCCGCGTGGCAGCGCTAAGCCTGCTCGAGGCGGCGGGGGAATCGTTGACGAGTGAGGAACTGACGGATCGTCTCCTCTCGCCACAGGTTGGGCCGGGGCTGCAGCAGGCCGCTGTCGGCGTGATGGCTGCCCGTGCCAACGAAGTTGTGGTGGACCGGATCATGCAGCGGCTTGGCGGACTGAGCCCGCAGGTGCGACGGCGGTTTTTTGATGGGCTGCTTGGGCGGCCTGCAGCGGCCGAATGGCTGCTCGACCGCCTCGCGGATGGTCGGCTCACCGTGGTAGACCTTGAGGCTACGCACCGCGATCGGCTGCTCGCGCATCCCCAAGAAGCCATCGCCGCGCGGGCGGTGTTGCTGCTCGATGCGCCAGCTGCGGGAGCCCGCGGTGCGCTCGTCGAAGACTGGCTGACAAAGGTCGTTGCCCTCACGCCGGAGAGTGCCGCCGGGGCCGTCGTCTTTGAGAAACGCTGCAGTGCCTGCCACCGCCTGCGGGACGTGGGGCGCGATGTGGGGCCAGATCTGGCGGCCCTGACCGACCGCTCGGTTCCTGCGCTCGTGGCAGCGATTCTTGACCCCAACCGGGCGGTGGAAGCGAAGTATCTCTCCTACACGCTGCTCACGACGTCCGGGCAGCTCCAGGCTGGGCTGCTCGCCGAAGAAACTGGAGCGGGGGTCACGCTCGCGACGTCGGAAGGGGCACGCGTAGATGTGCCGCGAGCCGAGATTGAGAGCCTTGTCTGCTCGCAGCGGTCGCTGATGCCCGAGGGGCTTGAGCAGGACCTGACGCCGCAGGACTTGGCCGACCTGATTGCCTTCGTGCAGTCAGCCGGCGTGTCGTGGAAGTCGTTTCCTGGCAACTCGCCTACGGTGGTGAAGGCGAGCGACGACGGCTCGCTGGTCTTGTCGGCGTCGGCGGCAGAGGTTTATGGCCCGAACCTTGTTTTCGAGCCACAGTACGGCAACCTCGGCTGGTGGGCCACGACTGCCGACTACGCCTGTTGGACGGTGGATGTGCCGCGTGGTGGCGACTGGATCGTGGAAGTTGACTTTGCCTGCGATGATTCGACCGCGGGCGGCGTGATGCGGTTTTCAACGGGCACGCGGATGCTCACGGCCCGCGTGCCGGGCACGGGTTCCTGGGACAACTACCAAACCTGGCGGGCGGGCACGCTCGATCTCGGCGGCGGGCGGCAGCA
This sequence comes from Pirellulales bacterium, assembly GCA_049433245.1. GTDB lineage: Bacteria > Planctomycetota > Planctomycetia > Pirellulales > UBA1268 > M30B53. Next base: position 1,262 of record JBMTLP010000375.1, on the reverse strand, counting down.
GATCACGGTCACAGCTGTTGAGCAGTTGCGGTCGGCGTTGATCGACATCCGTGCGATCCGGCTGTTGCCGCCGGAATAGTGGTCAGCGAAAGACACGGAAGGGGGGAAGGGCTGTGGGGCGTGCGCGGCGGCTGCTATCGGTGATCCTGGGCATCGCGGTCCTGGCGATGGGCGGGGGAGGCACCGCACGGGCCGAGATCGGTCCTCTTCCGAACGTGCTGGTCATTCTTGCCGACGATCTCGGCTACGGCGACGTGGGTTGTTTCAATCCGGCGTCTGAGATTGCGACGCCCCACCTCGACCAACTCGCGGCTGAGGGCATGCGATTCACCGACGCCCACACGCCAGCGACGGTGTGCACGCCCACCCGCTACAGTCTGTTGACGGGGCAGTTGGCCTTTCGAGTACCGCGTGGCGGGAGAGTGTTTACCGGTGCTGGAGGGCCGTCGCTGATCGCCCGTGACCGGCTGACCATGCCGCAGATGCTTCAGGCACAGGGCTATCGCACGGCGTGCGTGGGGAAGTGGCACGTGGGTCTGACCTTCTTTGACCGCGACGGCCAAGCGATCCATGAAGACGGGCTCGAGGCTGTCAAACGGATCGACTACTCGCGGCGGATCGAAGGGGGGCCGCTCGATGTGGGCTTCGACTCGTTTTTCGGCACGGCCTGTTGCCCGACCACCGATTGGCTCTATGCGTTCATCGATGGCGACCGGATTCCGAGCCCTCCCACGCACCTGCTCGATCGTGGGCCGCTGCCCAAGCATCCCTACGCCAACGACAACCGACCGGGCATGATTTCGCAGGGCTTCGACCTGGAGGAGGTCGACCTGACGTTTCTGGAGAAGAGCCAAGCCTTTTTGCGTGCGCACGCGGCCGAGGGTTCGGGAGCGCCCTTCTTCCTCTACCACGCCATGCAGGCGGTGCATCTGCCGTCGTTTCCCGCCAAGCGGTTTCAAGGGCAGAGCGGTCGGGGGCCGCACGGAGACTTTCTTGTCGAACTCGACTGGGTTGTGGGGGAACTGCTCGCCACCCTGGAGGAAACAGGGCTCGCGGGGAATACGCTCGTCGTGTTCACCAGCGACAACGGCCCCGAGGTGACCAGCGTCGTGCACATGCGGGAGGATCACGACCACGATCCGGCCCGGCCCTGGCGGGGCATGAAGCGTGACAATTGGGAGGGAGGGCATCGGGTGCCAATGATCGTCCGCTGGCCGGGTCACGTCGCGGCTGGCACCGCAAGCAGCGAGCCGGTCTGCCTG
>JBMTLP010000374.1:0-3870 GCA_049433245.1 Pirellulales bacterium | reverse complement strand
GTTTCATGTCGGACACCGGCGTGGAGGTGCCGATGCATGGCAGCGGTCGCTTCGGGGAGCGGGCCGCGCTGGTCACCGGGGGCGAGGCAAAGACGACCTGGATGGAGTGGCGATGCGGTCAGGTGGCAGCATTCCAACGGAGGCTGGCGGATGCCGTTGCTGCGGAAGCTGGCGCTCTCGACGTGCAAATCATCCCGACCACGCTCTTCACGCAGGGGCTGCTTGCCAAACGCTTTCGACCCTCGCTTGCAGCCGGGGGGGGAGATCTGGGGCTGCTCCGCGAGATCGGTCTTGAGCCAGCGTTGATTACCTCGCACCCGCAGCTGGTCTTTGCTCAGCCGAGAGCACATGGTGGTGAAGTCGATCTTGTGACGGCGAGTACGCTTCGCGCGGTTGGTCGCTCGCCGCGTCTTGCGATCGATATGAGTCGGGCGGCGCGACGCACTGCCGTGCATGTGGAGCAACCGATAGCCGTCGGCTTGCGAGAGGTCATCGACGCATCACCTTTCTCAGCAGGGCAGGCCGATGGGGCGACGACAGCTCTGGTCCATGCGATCGCGGTTGGCAACGACCTCACCGAAGTGTTTAGCGGACCACTGGCTGGGAACGACGTGGAGTCGATCATAGATGCCACGCTACTCAACGGTGGCGAGCAACTTTCCCGACAGGCGATCGCCGAGTCGGTTGCCGTTTTGCCTGCACGAGGGATGAAAATCGTCGAGCCGGTTGCCAGGCCACTGGTGATTCGCACGGCTCACGAGGCGGGGGCCGTGCTGGCTAGCGTGGTCAACGCGTCGCCTGCCGCATGTACCGCAATCCTGCAGGTGACTGATGGGGGGAGTTCGGCTGTCGACGCGGCGACAGGAGAACTGCTTCCGGTGGAATCCGGCCAATTCGAGGTGCCACTGCAACCCTGGGGTATGCGGGCGGTGAGGTTGGTGGAGTCGGCGAAGATCACCGGCGCCGAATCCCAGTTTGACGAGCAGGTGCGGGTGGCCTTGGAAGAGCGGCTCGCGTCGCTGCGAGAACGGCGGGGTGTGCTTGAGTATCCGGTGCCGATGCCCGTGCTCGACAACCCCGACTTCGCCTTGAAGGTCGTGCGGCAGTCCGTGCCCGGTTGGGAACTCGTTGAAAAGAATCGTGGCACGCTCACGGCAACGGCTGGCAGGGTGGTCGGCGATGCCGATGACGAGAGCGAGGCGAACGGTTTGCAGTTTGCGTCACCGCATGGTCTCTCAACACTCCGCAGCAACCCGTTTGCAGCACCGACGACTGGCCGGCTGAGCGTGTCGGTGTGGTTGCGGATCGAAGAAGGAAACCCGCAGCCTCCCCTGCGCATCGCCATCGAGGGTCTGCAGGGGCGTAAGGAGTACTATCGCTTTGCTCCAGTTGGCCGTGGCGATGCTGCGATGCCACTCTCGTCCGAGTGGTCACAGATTGTGCTTGAGGTGGATGACCTGCCGACACGTGGGCTGGAGTCGTTACGAGTGCGGCTCGACCTGCTCGGACCAGGGAAAGTCTGCGTCGATGAGGTGCGCGTGTTTGACCTGGCGTTTGATGAGACGCAGCGGGTGCAACTCTCCAAGATGCTGGCACTCATCGACCACCAACTCCATGCCGGTGATGTGGGCGGGAGTGTGCTGGAACTCGACGGACACTGGCCCCGCTTCCTTGAGGCCTCCATCGATGAAGAGGCTGTCGCTGTGGCTGCCCAGGAAGTCGATCGCCAGCGTGCCGCAGCGGCGGAGGCGGCTCGGCCGCCCGAACGCACGGGCATGATTGATCGGTTCCGGAAGTGGTGGCAGTAGGCGAAGCCGCCGCTTCCGTTAGCCTGGCGGCCAGTTGAGCGGGCGACCGCCGAGCAGGTGGAGATGGAGGTGGTCGACCGACTGGCCGCCATCCCTGCCGGTGTTGATCACCACCCGGTAGCCCGCATCGAGGCTGAGCGTCCGCGCTACGTTCGTGGCTGTGTGGAGGAGGTGGCCGAGCAGATCGGCATCCTCCCCGGAGGCGTGGGCGAGTGACACGATCGGCTTCTTTGGAATCACGAGCACATGCACCGGCGCCTGCGGGGAGATGTCGTGGAACGCCAGGCAGAGGTCGTCTTCGTGCACGATGTTCGCCGGAATGGTGCGGTCGATGATCTTCGCAAAGATCGTGTCGGGCATCGCAATCGCTCCTCGGGATGGCGTCGGGCATCCATGACGTTCACGGCCAGCGGGCCAGATCGCTCAGGTCACGAGGACCGTGAACGATCACGACGTGTCCGCTTCGGGCGGGGCATCGACCACTCGCGGGTCAGCACCTCGAACACCTCAGGCGTTTCGTAGCGTACCACGGTCTTGCCTTCGGGCATGGGGCCGACGAGATGCCGAAAGACCGGTGCACCCCGCAGGTCGAGATCGGTTGAGCAGTCGTCGATCCCGATCTGAAGGTGCGCGCGGAGGATCGGCTCTGGTGAGTCGTAGTCGTGGATCACCAGATCCCCATCGCGGTTTTGGCTGACGAGTCGCCACGTGTTCTTGGCCATGAAGTTCTCCCTGTGGTCGGTGGGGCGGCCGGCCGGCGCCTCTTCACTCGCCACCGTTCAAGAATCGGCAGGTTGGCCGCCAAGCGACACCACGTGGAGCGGCGCTCGGTCGGATCGTCAGAACTGGCTTGGCCGCTACGCTGAGAGCAGGCCTTACAGATGGTGCAAGCGGTTGCAGACAGCGGGTGCGATTACGGCTCGCGTCGCGTCTGCCGCCGGGTGAGCCCCCCGACCATCGTCATGGCGATCGCGAGCCCTCCAATCAGCCCGATGCAGTCAAACACCCAGTCGAGCGGGTCGGCGTAGCGACCGAAAAGCGGCTGCGTGGCCTCGTCGGCTGCGGCGAAGGCCGCGAAGCCCAAGAGAGTGATTAAAAACGGGCGAAGTCTGCGATGGCCACCCAGTACCAGGGTCGTGCCCGCTAGGAGTCCTTGCACTCCGTAGGCGAGAAAGTGCAGTGTTTTGTCATGTGAAACAGGGCTGAACTCGAGCAAGTCTTGCGGTTTGGGGTAGTGCGTCGCCAACACGAGCACCACGGTGTAGGCGACCGTGCAGCCCGCGGCTGTTCTGGCCAGATATCGCGGCAGGGGAGCGGGGGCTGTGGAGAGCATGACGAGAGGAGGAGGCCAGGAGAACGTGGCCGTCAGCCTAGCACGCGGGGGGAGCGATTGGCCAAGAAGCCGGATACGGACAGCAGTGTTTCCGCAGAGAACAGCTCGGCTGTTTTCTCGGCAAACGCTGAGTGCTAAACTTCCGCAGAAGACCGATTCGGAGGGTAAGCGAATTGGCCAGCGGTCTGACTCGAAATCAGATGTCCAGTAATGGATTGTGGGTTCGAATCCCATGCCCTCCGCTTAGTTCGCCCCGTTGCGTGGCAACCCTTTCTCCTCCGCGGTGATCGCTCGAGCACCTCGCGCTGTCGGCGCTATTCGCCGATCACCTTCACGAGCACCCGTTTCGGCCGGCGGCCGTCGAACTCGCCGTAGAAGATCTGCTCCCAGGGCCCAAAGTCGAGTTTGCCGTTCGTGACGGCGACGACTACTTCGCGGCCCATGACCTGTCGCTTCATGTGGGCGTCGGCGTTGTCTTCGCCGGTGCGGTTGTGGGCGTAGCGAGCGGGAGAGGCATCGAAGGGGGCCAAGCCTTCAAGCCACTGTTTGTAGTCTTCGTGGAGCCCGGGCTCGTCGTCATTGATGAAAACGCTTGCCGTGATGTGCATCGCATTGACCAGACAGAGCCCCTCACGGATGCCAGACCGAGCGACAAGGGCTGCGACTTCTGGTGTGATGTTGCGGAAAGCCATACGCGCCGGCAGGGTGAAGGTCAGGTGTTCGGTGAGG
>JBMTLP010000373.1:0-3874 GCA_049433245.1 Pirellulales bacterium | reverse complement strand
GAAAACCCAATCGGGCTCACCGCGCAGACAGCTGCGGTGTTCAAGCGTCTCTCGACCGCGGCCCGCCTGCTCGCCCTACCCCGCCACGAAGGTCGTCCGACGTCGCTTGAAGATGCGCTCCGCGAGGCTGGTGTGGCGGCTTGGCCCAAGGCGCTCGATGCGGCCCGTGAATCGCTTGTCCGACTCGGGCCAGAGCGGGCTCGATCCCTCCCCTTCTGGCTGTTGGCCACTGATCGAGCCCTGAAAGGCGACGCGTCGCGGGGACTGCGGTCACGTCTGGCACTGGAACGCCTCATCTGCAAGATGAGGGGCGAAATCACACAACGCCGTCCAGCAGAAGCCGATGTTCGCGTTGGGCAGCATGCTCGCGGGTCGTCCAAGAGGAGTTGAAGAAAAGCGTGGAAGCCGCACAGTCAGTTGATCGTCGGGACGTTTGGGACAATCCTCTCGCTACCCGCTATGCCTCATCCGAAATGACGGCCGTGTGGAGCGACCGCAACCGTTACCGGCTCTGGCGGCAGGTGTGGATCGCGCTGGCCGAAGCGGAGGCCCAACTCGGGCTGCCTATCACCGAGGCCCAGCTTGCTGCGATGCGGCAAGCCGTCGAGCCGGTCGACTTCGCCAAGGCCGCGGCCTACGAAAGGCAGATGCGACACGACGTCTTCGCGCATCTGCACACCTTCGGCGATGCCTGTCCTGAGGCGAGGCCGATCCTCCACCTCGGTGCCACCAGCGCGTTTGTCACGGACAACGCGGATCTGATGCTGCTCCGCGAGTCGTTAGAGATCCTCATTGCCCGGCTCTGCACAGTGATCGAGCGGCTGGCCGACCGGGCGCTCGAAACGCGTGATCTGGTGTGCCTGGGGTTCACGCATCTGCAGCCGGCACAGCCGACGACGATCGGTAAGCGGATCTGTCTGTGGATCCACGATCTTCTGATCGATCTCGATGAGCTTTCGCATCGCCTTGGACGCCTCCGAGCGCGAGGCGCCAAGGGCACGACGGGCACCCAGGCGAGCTTTTTGGAACTGTTTCATGGAGATCACGCGAAGGTTCGCGAACTCGATCGACTCGTGTCACAGAAACTCGGGTTCGCGGGTTCCTACGAGGTCACCGGCCAGACCTACACCCGCAAGATCGACTCGCAGGTCGTGCAGGCACTGGCGGGACTCTCTGAGTCGACTCACAAAACAGGGAACGACTTGCGTTTGGCCGCTGCGGCAGGCGAACTCGAAGAGCCGTTTGAACGTGATCAGGTGGGCTCGTCGGCGATGCCGTACAAACGCAATCCGATGCGGAGCGAACGGATGTGCGGGCTCGCTCGCTTTGTGATGGGGCTTTCGGTCACTGCCGAGCAGACCGCTGCTGTGCAATGGTTTGAACGCACCCTCGACGATTCGGCTCCACGCCGACTGGTTCTTCCGCAGGCTTTTCTGGCTACCGATGCGCAGTTGGTGCTGCTGGCCAACATCGCTGGCGGTTTGGTGGTGGTGCCCGGCGGGATCGCCAGGAACCTGGAAGCGAAACTCCCCTTCTTGGCTGCTGAGCGGATTCTGATGGCGGGCACCACGGCTGGTGGAGACCGGCAGGAGTTGCACGAGGCGCTTCGGCAACACAGCCACGCGGCCACGATGGAGATTCGCGACGGGAAGGTGAATGATCTCGCCGACCGGCTGCGGAACGATCCTCTGTTTGCAGCCATTGATCTCGACGCTGCGATGGAGCCCAAGGGCCTCGCCGGGCGTGCCCCAGAACAGGTGATCGAGTTTGTCGAAGGCCCCGTTCGGGAAGCGCTCGCGGGGCATCCCGCGAGGCTCAACGAAGCCGAACTGCGGGTGTAGCCGACTGCAGAACACGCCTGCCGCGTGCTGAGCCGATGCGGTTCAGACGCGGTCGTGCAGGCGACTGCGACTGCGGTTGATGCGGCAGTCGCTGCACAGCCCGCTGATGATCAGGCGATGCCCTTGTGATCGGAACTGATGCTGTGCGGCAACGGCCTCACGGATCCTCACGATCTCATCGCTCGAAAACTCGATCAACTTTTGGCAACTCGTGCAGTAGAGGTGATCGTGCTGCGGGTAGCCGTAGTCATGCTCGTAGACGGCGCGTCCATCGAGCACCATCTTTCGCAGGAGGCCCGCCTCGACCATCTCGGTCAGCGTGCGATAAACCGTGGGGCGACTTGCACGCCCCCCGTCGGGGGTGCTGCGAATCAGGTCGAGCAGCTGCTCTGCATCAAAATGCTCGTGGCGACGGTAAACCTGTTCCACGATCACGCGCCGCTGTTTCGTGATCCGCTTTCCACGGGCCTGCAGAAACTCATCGAATCGCTCTCGTGGCGAGAGTGAAACCTTGACGGTGCCGAGTGAAAAGTCGTCTTCGACAGATATGCCGGTCTCGTTCATCAGCGGATTACCACGACTCCTCTCTTGGCTGCAGGCCATGATCGCAGACGCCGCTGTCGGGTGTCCGACAACGGCGTCGTTGTTCAAGAGTGTAACGTGGCCCACCGGAGCGGCCCAGCAGCCAGATTGGCTATGCCTGAGCTCGGTTCACGCGTGAGGCACGAATCGCCTGCTCAGCCAATGCTTTCGAGCAGGCGATCGAGAGCAATATCGAGTTTCTCGGCCGTTTCGTAGGAGCCATCGGCAATCGCGGCCCGGATCGCTTGGACCCGATCCATGCGGATATCGCCGGCAGTTGCGTCGGCTGCGGAAACGCCATCCACCGAGAGGGCGACGGCGTCATGCACCTCGCCGAGGGGCTGCTGGAGACCAGCCTTGGCCGACTCTGCCGACTCGACTCCGCGAACACTGCTCGCGGCTTGCGTATTGTTGATTCCCCAAATCTGCATCTCACCCTCCTTGCGGATCATCCGCTCCAAACGCGATGTCTGTCGCCGTCACCACGCTGTCGTGGACCGTCGGGCATCCTGCCCGGCTGAAGGAACACTACGTTGCGTGGTGACTTCTTGTTCGTGTCGTGGACACTCTGCCGGGAATCGGCAAAGTCATCACAAACCGACACATCTCTAACCTCTTCTCTTCGTCTTGTCCGCTCCGTTTTCTTGAATCTTTTTTTTCCGGCGGTGCATCCTGTTGTTTTCAGGGCTCCGAACGGCCGAAGCTACCTCGACTAGCCCATCGCAAACTCGGGCTTTCTGCGGCCGAGCTGGTTCTGAAGTCGCTCCACGATGGCGGAGTGCATCTGGCTCACGCGGCTTTCGGAGAGATCGAGGGTGGCCCCGATCTCCTTCATCGTCAGTTCCTCATAGTAGTAGAGGATGATGATCAGCCGTTCGTTGCGGTTGAGGCCCTTGGTCACCAGCCGCATGAGATCGGTCTTCTGAATGCGACGGGTGGGGTCCTCCCCCTTTTTGTCCTCCAGAATGTCGATTTCTCGGACATCCTTGGAACTGTCCGTCTCACACCACTTCTTATTCAGGCTCACTAGGCTGACGGCATTGGCCTTAACGAGAAGCTTTTCAAAGTCTTCACGGGAGAGCCCCATGTGCTCTGCCACTTCCGCGTCAGCAGGTGCCCGACCAAGCTTGGTTTCGAGGGTTTTGATTGCCTCGTTGAGTTTGCTGGCCTTGCTGCGAACAAGCCGTGGTACCCAGTCCATGGTGCGAAGCTCGTCGAGCATGGCACCACGAATTCGAGGCACGCAGTAGGTCTCGAACTTCACGCCTCGCGACATGTCGAAGGCGTCGATGGCGTCCATCAGCCCGAACGTGCCTGCTGACGTGAGGTCATCAAGTTCCACCCCATCAGGCAGACGAGCCCAGATCCGCTCGCCGTTGTATCGCACCAACGGGATGTAGAGCTCGATCAGGCTGTTTCGCAGGTCTTCGTTTGACGGATCTGCTTTGAAC
>JBMTLP010000372.1:0-3882 GCA_049433245.1 Pirellulales bacterium | reverse complement strand
CCACGTCGCGGGAATCTTCCCTGGCGGACCGTGTAAACGACCGGTGGTTTGCTCAACTCGATCGGGCTCGACAACGACGGTGTCGAGGCGTTTCTGGAAAAACAGTTGCCCTGGCTCGCGGACTGCGGGGCACCGGTAGTGGTGAGCATTGCAGGCGGATGTGTGAAAGAGTTTGTGGACCTCGCCGCCAGGCTCGACGGCATCGACGGGATTGCAGCACTCGAACTCAACATCTCCTGCCCGAACGTCAGCCATGGCGTTGATCTCGCCAGCGATCCAGAGATGTGTCGACGCGTGGTCAGCGGGGTTCGCGAGGCCACGCGGCTCCCTGTGCTCGCCAAACTCTCTCCGAATGTCACCAGCATCGTGGCAATTGCCCGGGCGGCGGCCGACGGCGGGGCGGACGCCGTGACACTCGTCAATACCTGCTTGGGGATCGTGGTTGACTGGCGGCGGCGAAGACCGATGCTCGGCAACGGGATGGGTGGGCTGAGTGGTCCAGCGATCAAGCCGATCGCCCTCCGCTGTGTCTATCAGGTCCGCCAAGCGGTTGACGTGCCGATCGTTGGCGTGGGCGGCATCGCCACGCTCGACGATGTGATGGAGTTCTTGGTCACCGGCGCTTCGGCTGTGCAAATCGGCACAGCCAGCTTCAGTGATCCCGAAACGGCGGGCCGACTCCTCGATCAGTTGCCTGCAGCGATCGCTGAGGCGGGAGCCGCATCGGTGGAGGACCTCGTCGGAACGTTGACGGTCAAAGGGCAAGCGATGAAACCAGCCCAGGCGAACGCTGCCGAGCAACCCTCAGAGAGTGCATCATGACATCGAGCGACCCAGCCAACGGAACTGACGCTGCAGCAAAGGAGCCCGCACGGCTGCGTGTGCTCTCCGGGATTCAGCCCACCGGCCGCTTCCACTGGGGCAACTACTTCGGTGCGATCCGGCAGTACATCGACTTGCAGCACGCTGGCGACGCCTACTACTTCATCGCCGACCTGCACGCGTTGACCACCGTGCGAGATCCGCAGGTGCTGCGTTCGTTTGTGCGGGAAGCCGCCCTCGACCTAGTGGCCCTCGGCCTCGACCCTGAGCGAGCCACGCTGTTTGTGCAGTCGGATGTGCCCGAGGTCACTGAGCTCACGTGGCTCTTGTTGACCGTCACGCCGATGGGGCTGCTGGAGCGGTGCCATGCCTACAAGGAGAAAAAGGCCAAGGGGCTTCCTGCTGACGCAGGTCTCTTCACCTACCCAGTGCTGATGGCCGCCGACATCCTGGCCTACGACGCGAACACGGTGCCTGTCGGCGACGATCAGGTGCAGCATGTGGAAGTCTGCCGAGATCTCGCAGGCACCTTCAATCATCTCTACGGCGATGTCTTCACGTTGCCAAAGGCACGCGTGCTCGAGACGGCCGCGCGCGTGCCCGGCACCGATGGCCAAAAAATGAGTAAGAGCTACGACAACACGATCCAAGTGTTTGAAGAGCCCTCCTCGCTCAAGAAGAAGGTGATGCGGATCACCACCGACTCGCGGCCGATGGAAGATCCCAAAGACCCCGAGACCGATCACCTGTTTGAACTCTATCGCCTGATGGCGTCGCCAGAGGAAACTTCGGCGATGGCGGATACGTATCGCCGTGGTGGTTTCGGCTACGGCGAAATCAAGAAGGCTCTGCACTTCGCTGCCGAGCGATTCTTCGCCGAGGCCCGCCTACGACGAGCGGAGTTGGCCGCGGATCCGGCGACCATCGATCGGATCCTGGAAGCGGGGGCCGCGCGGGCCCGCGAACAAGCGAAGCGGGTTCTTGATCGAGCCAGGGCTGCCTGTGGCCTCGGTCGTGGGGCGGGAGGCTGATCGCATGGCTGTGCTCGGCATCGGCACTGACATCACAGAGTGCCTGCGCATCGCCCAGATGATCGAACGTCACGGCGAGCTCTTCGTGGGGCGTGTTTATACCCCCGCAGAGATCGAGTATTGCCGCAGTCGCCGCATGGCCACACAGCACTTCGCCGGCCGCTGGGCCGCCAAGGAAGCCGTGCTCAAGGCGATCGGGACGGGCTGGCGGCGCGGGATCAGTTGGCGGGACATCGAGGTTCGCAACACCAACTCAGGCCGCCCCGTGGCTCGTCTTCAAGGCGGCACCCTGCAGGTGGCGGAGAAGCTCGGCATCCGTTGCGTGCTGGTGAGCATCTCGCACTGCCGCTCCCACGCCACGGCCTATGCGGTCGCGCTCGACGAAGTGCCTTGGGGCGACGATGAGTCCTGAGCCCTTGCTGCGGTGCGGCGAGGGACCGGCTGCCTGACTTAGAAAGTTGGGCGATGGCGTCGTCGCGGGCGAGGCCGTGCACGCGGAGAACTGGCTCGTGCCGCCAGGAGGTGGAGGGCGTCGTTGAGTGAGATGTGCTCGGGGACCGTGTCTTTGGGGACGGAGGCATTGGTGGTGCCGTCGGAGACATAGGGCCCGAAGCGGCCGGTGCGGAGCACGACGGGCTGGTTCGTGATTGGACTGATGCCGAGCGTGCGCGGCGACGGATGTACGGCCTGGTCGCTGCTGGGCTTCGGCTGTTTCAAAAGGCTCACTGCTTGGTCGAGCGTGATGTCGAGTGGCGAGATTTCGGGCGGCAGGCTCCGCGATTCGGTGCCGCAGGTCACGTAGGGACCGAACCGCCCTTGGCACGCGGTGACACGTACCCCGTTTTCCGGATGTGGGCCAAGCACCCGTGGGAGTTGCAGCAGCCGCAACGCCGTCGCCAGGTCGAGTGATGCGAGCTCCATGCCCGGAAGAAGCGACACAGAGTGTGAAGGTTGGTGGCTGTCACCTGCCTTGCCGAGCTGGACATAGGGGCCGAACCGCCCAGTTTTCGCGTACACCGGCCTGCCCGTGCTCGGGCACGTACCCATCGGCTCGTCTTGTTTGGCGCGATCGAGAAGGGCCCAGCACTTCGTGAGGGTGAGTTCGTCAGGTGCGAGTTCCTCTTCCGAGGGAAGGTGAACCTGCCGTCCTTCAGCGTCTTCGAGGAAGGTGCCTGTATCGGTCACGCAGACAACGCACCCATCGCCAACAGGAAAACGGTTGTCGGTGGTCAGTGCGGCCGTGATGCTTCGCCAGGTGGCTACGAGCTCGTTTCCACGCAGGCAGATTCGCTCGTTTTGCTGACCGTACAGACTCTCGGAAATCTCGTTCGCGCAAAGGTCGGCATCGAGACCCGTGGCGGTGGCGAGGAACTCCGCCAACGACGCTTCGGTGTGGCGGGCTGGGGGCTGCGAGGTCTGTTCGCTCGCCTCCAACGACCTGCAGTCAACCGCGTCGCCCACGGCCATGTCGTGATGGCTCGATGGCGATGGTTGCGAACCCAGCGACTGATCAGCGAAGGCCCTCAGGAACCCGAGCTGCTCGTAGCTTTTTTCTTCTGCAGTGAATGTCACCGTGGTGCGGTCTGCGAGCACAGCCTCGATGGTCAGCGTGCGTTGTACGCCGCGGGCGGCTGCCATCTGGCTGGCGATTGTGCGTTTCCAAATCAGGTCGTAGAGCTGCAGCTCATCGCTTAAGAGCCGCCCCTGCATCGCCGCAGGGGGCACGCGACAGTCCACGGGGCGGATCGCGCCAGGCATCGCCTGATCTTCTGGGGAAGCCGTGATCTCGCCCCACGTCCGCCGCGATCGGGCCACCTCAGCTGCGTTGAAGTGATGCTTTGCCGTGCTGCGGATTGCCGTGGCCACCTCAGCGGGAAGCGCCGTCGACCTGGTGCGGACGTTGTGCAGAAAGCCGTGCTCTGTCAGCCATTGCCCGGCCCGCATCGTTTGCCGGGGAGTCCAGTTGAACGTAACGATGGCTTCATGGAGGAGCGAGGCGGTGTCGAAGGGAGGTGGAGGCTCGAGTCGA
>JBMTLP010000371.1:0-3893 GCA_049433245.1 Pirellulales bacterium | reverse complement strand
GAGGATACCCTGCCGGTGAGGCCGGCGGCCATGGCGATCCATGACCAGGCAGGAGATCGGAGCCACCGCTTGCGTACACTCAAAGAGAGGTTTTCTCCTGAGGACTTGGGTTTCTATGGCTCGTTTCATGTCGCTTGGCGTGATCATCGGTTTGGTGGTGGTCTTCGGGCTGCTCTCGATCCGCGTGATGGCCAGTTTTTTCCTGCCTTTGTTACTGGCGGCGATGCTCGTGGTGATCTTCGGGCCGCTCCATCGCTGGCTGCGAGAGAGACTCGCCGGACCGGAGTGGGTGGCCGCGGTGCTCACCACCCTTTTCGTGCTGTTGATCGTGTTTGCGCCGGTGGGGCTGATTGCCGCCAGAGCCATCGGCGATGCCGTAGAAATGTTTCGAAGTCCGAACGATGCGCGGCTCGACCCGATGGTCTTGGAGCGGCTTGTTGGGTCGCTGAATGAAGCCACGGGCTTGACGCTCACGGCCGACGCGGTGAACACAGAGCTTCGCCAACTCGCCGAAGAGTGGGTCGCTCCGATCGCCACAAGCACCCCCTTGGTGATTGCCAAGGGCGTGATCGGCCTTGCTGTGATGACGGTGAGTTTTTTCTACTTCCTCCTCGACGGCCGTCACATGATGGCCGCCATCACACGCCTGATTCCACTCGATCGCCGATATCAGTGGCAGCTGTTGGCCGAGTTTGAGGAGATCAGTCGGGCCGTGGTGAGTTCCACGCTCTTGGCAGCTCTGGTGCAGGCGGGCCTGGCAGGGATCGGTTACGCGGTGGCTGGGCTCAATGGCGTGTTTCTCTTGACCATGCTCACCTTCTTTGGGGCGATGGTGCCCTTTGTCGGGGCCGCCATGATTTGGGGGGTCGCCTCGGCCTACCTTCTTTTTTTTAGCCACCAGACCTGGGCGGCTGTGGGGTTGGCCCTGTGGGGAGGGCTGGTCGTGTCGACAATCGACAACGTCGTCAAGCCGTTGGTTCTGCAGGGGCAGTCGAAACTGCATCCCCTCCTGGCCCTGCTGAGTGTGCTGGGCGGAGTGAGCACGCTCGGCCCCATCGGTGTGTTTGTGGGGCCGGTGGTCGTGGCGTTTCTGCAGGCTGCGCTGACGATGCTGCAAACCGAACTCGACAGCATGTCGGGCGAAGAGCTGCATCCCGGGGGGGGAGCGGCCCTGGTGCCCCGCCCCCAGAAAAATGCAGAGGTTGCATCTCGCGGCGAGTCGACGTGAAATCTTGGGAGCGTCACGTCGGTGACTGCTCTCCACCAGAACAGGAAGTCTTCGCCATGCTGCTGGAATCGTTGATGATCATCGCCACCGTGCTGGCCACGGGTATCGAGGCGGCGTGCGTGCCGGCCGAAGAGGGCGGCTACGACTACCTGCTGCGGGTGGAGCCCGATCTGGCTTTGTCTGGATCGCAGCACGCCCTGACGAGCGACGTTCCCGCAGACGCACGAGACGTGCGGCGGGTGCGGATCTACCTGGCAGATCGGTGGCCGACTGCTGTTGAGCGAACCGTTGCCGAAGCCGCCAGCCGCCCTCGTCCGCCAGCGGTGATTCAAGCAGTGGCCACTGAGGCGGCGGCTCTCGAAGGAAGCAGCGAAATCCCGCAGCGTCCGTGGGGGCTGTTCATCGGCGCGCTGGTGGCGTTGTTCCTCTCGCTCGGAGCGAACGCCTACCTCGGCATGCTGCTGACACAGTTACGGGCCCGCTACCTGCAGGACGTGCAGCAGTCAGCCGTGGTCAGCTGAGTCACCCTCTTCCGACGTCCAGCTGAGATGTGCAGTCGCACGGGGCGGCCCTTCCTCTGGCGACGCTACGGATGCTGCACTGGCTCGCAGCGTGAGCTTCGCTGCTGCGTCGTTGACCGTCCAGCCTGAGGGAATTTCGGGAATCCCGTCTCCGGGACCTGCGGCTTCAAATGCATCCCCGAACTCAGCGGGTGTCCAGCACACTTCCGGCAGCGTGGGCGTGACAGACGCAACCCGTTCCTCTGCCATGTCAGCGTCGTCATCGTCGTCGGCTCCGGCTTGGTCTGGCTCGGCAGGTTCCTCAAGCCGTGCTGGGGGCGGCACCGCGACGGGGAATGACTCAGCGACAGGAGCCGGCAGCGTTTCCGGCTGCCTCGTGCGATGGCTGCCATCGAGCCCCCGGATGTGGGCGCCAGCACGCTCAAACAGGTCGACCACATGCGCGTGGCACGATAGCACAAACATCTGCCGGCCTCGCTCAGCGGCGAAGGTGACCAAGGTCTCGGCGGCAAACTTCGCGCGCTCGTCGTCGAAGTTGACAAGGGCATCGTCCATGATCAGCGGAAGCCTCACGCCTGCTCGCTCAAGGTCGGCGACGAGGGCCAACCGCAGGGCCAGAAAGACCTGTTCGCGGGTGCCGCGGCTGAGCCGTTCCGGTTGCCAACGCACGCCGTCGCTGTCTTCGATCATCAGCACCGCGTCGTCGGCAACTGCCGTGATCTGCCGGTAACGGCTCCCGGTCAGGCGTTCCAGCCAGGTCGAGGCCTCCAGGAGCACGGGGGGTTGGTGCTCTTCCAAAAACCGTCGGCGGGTTTCGGTGAGAAGTGCCAGGGCGGTTTGCAGGGCGACGCGTCGTCGTCGGTGGAAGGCCAGCTCTTCTGCAACTTCGGCGTGCTCCGACTGGAGCGGCTCCAGGTTGCGGTCTTGGCGTGTGGCGTCGACCACTGCGGCAACACCCGCCAGCCGCTCACGCAAGTCTCGCAGACTTGCTGCGAGCTGATCCCGCCTCGCGGATGCCTCTCGGGCGCGCTGCTCGAGCGGGTGGGTGCCGACCTCGGCAAGCCAGCCGTCGATCACCGCAAGGCTGTCCTGCGGGAGGTCGCGACGAGCGGCAGCCACTGCCTGTTCTCCCTGCTGCAGCCGCTCCACGGCAGCGTCGTAGGCCTGGCGTCGGTCGAGCTTCGCCAGCAACGCATCATCGCTCTCGGCATCCCAGCGACGCAGCAACTCCGCGATGCGGCCGTTGACAGCGTTCATCCGCCGCATGGCTAGCCGGTGTCCATGGCGAGCCCGAACAAAGGCCCGCCGGACCCGCTTGCGACGCCGTACGAGCGTCTGATCGGCGGCGAGGCGTTCCCGCAGTACGGCCAGCTGTTCGGTTGGGGAGAGCCCTTCGCAACCGAGATCGAGAGCTGCCACGGCCTGTTCGATGGGGAGCGAGACGGTGGTCAGGTCTTCACGAATGCCTCGTGCGTCTTCCACAGCATGCCGCCGCTCTTCGTCGAGCGTTTCCAGATGCCGGCGATGCTGGGCGAGTTCGCGAAACGCCCGCGGGGTGAGCGTGGAGGGGAAACCGCGTGCGTCGAGGCTCCGACGCCAGCGATTTCGGGCCTGGTCGTTGCGGTGACGAGCTTGGGCGAGACGGTCCTCTGCCTCCGCTAAGCGTTCGGACGGATCGCTGACGTTGGCCAGCCGTGTTGCCTCTGCTTCCAATCGGGTGCGTTCTGCTTGAGCCTGTACCAAGCGGACCTCGAGCGAGTCGGGCGAGTCGGAGATCAAGCGGGCGTCGAGGTCGGTGAGCGTGTCTAGCACGGACTGCCGCTGTCGATGGGCCGTCGCCAACTGATTCTTGGCAGACGTGACCCGGGCTGCAGCAGTACGATCGACCACGTGCTGGCACCGGCGACGCCCGCTCCTGCGAGGCCAATCGCGGCCATCGCATAGGCCATCGAGCCGGTGACTTCGGCAGGCAGGAAGAGGCCCGAGAGCATCAGACCGATTCCTACACTAAACGCCGTGCCGAGAGTGGTCAGCATGCCGGAGGGAAGCACCTGTCCTTCGAGCCGCTCGCGGACTTCTTGCTCCAGCCGCTCGAGCGAGCGCTCAAGATCGTTGAGCTGCTCGCGGCTGTGCTGACGATTGCG
>JBMTLP010000370.1:0-3909 GCA_049433245.1 Pirellulales bacterium | reverse complement strand
TCAAAGACGACCTCACGCTGATTACCGGCCTCGACCGGACATACAAGCATGGGCAGGACGTGCATGCCCAGGGAGCTTCGTGCTATCTCACCAGCCTCTCTCCCGAACAAGCCGAGCGGCAAGGGATCGCCCATCCCAACGGTCGCACGCTCGACCATGTGATCGGCGATGCCGTCGGCCAGTCCACGGTCTTCAACACCCTGGAGATCAGCACCAACGGCTTCACCGCAGGCAAGGAGCCGATCGAGTTCGACAACGTCTCGTGGTATGGCCCAGGCCGCATCGCGCCATCGATTCGCGAACCACGGAAACTCTACGACCGGCTCTTTCTCCGCGAGAGCTACCGCGACCACGTAGCTGATGTCACCGACCTCGTGCTCGCTGATGCCCGTTCACTCGCCGGCCGACTCAATGCCACGGATCGGCAGACCCTCGATGAATACATGGAAATGGTCCGGGGCATCGAGCGGCGAGTTGAGAAACTCGAGCAGTTGATTGCGAACACAGATGTGACTGTTCCCACCAACGAAGTCCTGCCCCGCGGCGAATACATCCGGCTGCAGATGGACCTCATGCTCGCCGCCTTTCAGATGGGCATCACGAATGTCTGCACGTTCATGATCGGCCCAGAGCGGTGGGATGCCACGCTGATGTATGAGGGCGTCTTCGAGCAGCCTGTGCAGCATCACAACATGACGCACAACCAAAAGGGGGACGGCTACAAGGACCTCCAGAAAATCGATCTCTTCCACATGCAGCAATACGCCTACCTGATCCGTCGGCTTCGCGAGATGAAGGAGTTTGACGGCAGCAGCATGCTCGACCACACGATCGCGGCCTTTGGCGCAGGGCTCGGCGACGGAGCCACGCATCAGTACTACGATCTGCCGATGATGGTGGCTGGCCGAGCAGGCGGACAGCTCAAGCAGGGCCAGTGGATCAGGCTGCCCAGCGGCACGCTCAACTCCAACCTCTGGCTGACCTTTGCTCAGTTGATGGGTCTCGAGATCGAGTCCTACGCCGATAGCACGGGCGTCGTCTCCGAACTCTTGTCGTAGCACAGTGAAGAAGGCCCTACGTCGTATGCAGCGTGCTCTCCTGGCGAGTGTGGTCCTGACCGCAGCCGTGGTCTGTCTGGTCACGGGTGCGACAGAGATCGACCACGCGCCGCTCCTGACGGTGCTCAGGGGCACCTGCTCCGAGTGCCACCTTGCGGGCGATCCTGCCGGTGGTGTGGCGTTTGACAGCGTCACGACCGAGTCGCTGCTCGCCCGACCGGCCCTGATCGAAAAGGCACTCGATGCGATCGACACGCGGGCGATGCCCCCTGACGGCGTGGAACCACTCCCAGCTGAGGTTCGAAACGCGGCCACTGCATCGCTCACGGCCCTGCTTCGCACCGCCACAGGCAGCTCAACACCCCCAGAGCTTCCAGTGAGCCGCCTCAACCGCTTGCAATACAACAACACCGTCCGTGATCTCTTCGCTCTCAACCGCGACGTGTTCCCGCTGCCGGAAAAGCTGATGACGCGGCACGACACCTCGCTCACTGAGGCGCTCGCGACCGAGGGTCCGGTGCACCTGCCCGAGATCGTGCACGTCTCCTGTGAGGCGCTCGCTCCACGACCCGGGCTGGCAGGTGTTCGCGCCTTTCCCAAAGACCTGCGGGCCAGCCACGGCTTCGACAACCAGGCCGACCAACTGACGCTGTCGCCGCTCTTGCTCGACGGTTTTTTCCATCTCAGCGTGTCGATTCTGGAGAGCCCGGATTTCACGCCAGAGAACGTCGGCATCTGGGAGGCCTTCTTCGCAGCTCCCGATCCGGCGATCGATCGAGAAAGTGACGTCGCCCAGCGGTTGGCCCCTTTTCTGACCCGCGCATTTCGCCGACCAGTCTCCGCCGACACGCTCGACCGCTACACGACCTACACCCTCAACAAACTGGCGGCAGGTCAAGACTTTCCCGCTGCCATGAAGAAGGTTGCGGCGGCAGTGCTCTCGTCGCCGCTGTTTCTCTGCCGGGCTCCGGCGGCCGCGCCGGCTGACGTGCCGTTCGCCCTCGCGGAGCGTCTGTCCTACACGCTCTGGGGCAGTTGCCCAGACGAACAACTCCTCGAAGCGGCCGCGAATGGCAGCCTTGTCGAACCAACGGTCCTCCGTGCTCAAGTCGCGCGGATGCTTCGCGACCCGAGAGTCGAGCGATTCCTCGACACCTTTCCCTCGCAGTGGATGCAGTTGGAAAACGTGCTCGCAGCCACCCCTGATCCAAGCCTGAGCCGGGTCTACTCACTCGATCCGGATCGCCCCGCAGGGGTGCAGATGCTGCTCGAGCCTCTGCTGCTATTTGAGGCGGCCTTCGTGGAAAACCGACCGCTGCATGAGCTGATCTCGCCCCCCTTCAGCTACCGCAGTGAGTTCCTCGATGCCTGGTACACGACATCGCTCACGCCACCCCCGGTCGACACCGCCGCGATCGCTCTGCAGAACGAGCGGAACGACCTTGCCCGCAGCCTGCTCACCACGGCGATCGAGAATACCCAAGCGTTGGTTCGCGATCTCGAAACCCCTGTGCGGGAGCAGCTGCAGCAAGCCCGACAGGCGAGCGGCCTTGCCCCACAGACCGACCTCGCTCCCTATGCAGCCTGGGACTTCGACGACGGGCTGAACGACACCATCGGCAACCTTCACCTCACGCCGCACGATGCCATGCAGCAAGCCTCGGGGCACATCGTCCTGGATGGAGGCTACCTGCTCAGCAGCCCCCTGCCGATCGACCTTTCAGCCAAGTCTCTTGAGATCACCTGCCGGCTGGACAACCTCGATCAGCCTGGCGGCGGCTTGATGGGCATCCAGGGGCCAAACGGCCTCTTCGACACAATCGTGCTCGGCGAAAGGCAGCCGCGGCACTGGATCTCCGGCAGCAACCTGTTCGAGCGGACCGACGATTTTCCCGGCTCCGTAGAGGAGAAGGTGACCGGCGACTGGCTCCACTTCGTGATGGTCTACGATCCGGACGGCACCACCCGGCTTTACCGTAACGGCGTGCCCTACGGCGACTCATTCAAGAAGGGCTCGGTCACGTTTCCACGCGATACCTCGCGTGTGATTTTCGGCCTGCGGCACCTTCCTCCCGGGGGCAATCGTTCCCTCCGCGTGGCCATCGATTCAGCGCGGCTCTACGACCGCAGCCTGACTGCCGACGAAGTGGCAGCAGCAGCCTCCGCCCAGGCTGGCATCATCAGTAAGGCGGAAGTGCTCGCGGCCATGACAGCCCAGCAGCGCCAACGCCACGAGCAGCTGATGTCGGAGATTGCAACCAAGCAGGCTGAGCACGCGGCCATTCCCGCCAATGTCGATGCAGGCCAAGCGATCGCCGAAGCACAGCGGGCCCACGATCACCATCTCCGCGGCTTACTCCGCTCCACGGCGTTTCGCCGTGTGGCCAACGACGATCCACGGTATGGAGGCATCGTCACCAACGCCGCAACGCTGACGATGACATCAGGCCCCACACGCACCCACCCGGTCGCCCGGGGCGTGTGGGTGATTGAGGTCCTCTTCAACGCACCTCCCCCACCACCTCCCAACGACGTGCCTCCCCTCGCAGAGGAAGGCGACGATGCCCACCTCACCATCCGCGAGCGGTTCGCAGCCCACCGTGAGCATCCTTCCTGCGCTGGATGCCACACACAGCTCGACCCCTTGGGTTTTGCGCTCGAGAACTTCGACATCACGGGCCGCTGGCGATCGCACTACGCCAATGGCCGCGATGTCGACGCCGCCGGCATCCTGCTGAAGCAGCATCCCTTTGAGGAAGCGGTTTCCTTCAAGACCGCCTTGATTGCAGAACGCCGTCGGCTCGCCCGGGGCTTCACCCGGCGCGACAAGATCATCAAGTTCGCCGGCTGC
>JBMTLP010000369.1:0-3920 GCA_049433245.1 Pirellulales bacterium | reverse complement strand
GTTGCGTGTATGCCCGATCAAAGCGCCGAGCACTGAGTGCAAGACGGTCGATACTTGGAGACTTTGCGAGCGTGTCACCGTAACACCCAAGTGCGGGCCTGAGATCGTCAACCGCGATGAACAAAATGTTCGGCCGCTCCGGCGATGGTTCCGCCAGGTTCTCCGCCAACAGCGACCTAACGCCACACGCAAGAGACAAGCTAGCCATCAACATTTGGAGCATCGATCGACATCTGCACACGGCGATCGCTGCTGCCACGCGATTCATCATTCGATACCACCCCGTCTGGCACAGTCGCTGGAGCACCTGTCTCCAACCGCGTTGAATCTGTTCGCTCATCAGTTTATGAGCCCGCTGCGAATGGTGCTGCCGCAGTGCCTCGAGCACCTTGCTTTTACCGTTCCAGGTGTCGTCAGCGACTTGGTCCGTGCAGGTTTATTGTGGACAAAGTTCGAGTCCGCCAGCGGTCGTACGTCTACTGGCTGATCCCCACCCGTCAGCAGACGTCGGGCACCCTCGGACCCTGCCCAAGGCCAACGTCAGCCTGCCGAAGCAAGCCCACGATCTGTTCTGCACTGCGTCGCTTCTTCATCCGAGAACCCTTTCAAGCCCCAGTCGGGGCACAAGGGTTCTCTCGCAGGATCTGGGTCAGGTTTTTTTGGGGGGGCGGTGCTCCGTCTGGGGACCGTAGCCATCTTCGCGGCCAATCTTGTTCTCCCCAGCAGTCAGGGCAGTCGCTACGGCTACGGCAAAGCATCCGCGGTCTTCGGGCTGATGCTGGTGATGGGGCCGATCGCGACCATCGGCTGTGCGGTCACCCGGATTGCGGCGGGGCAACATCGGCGAGACGGGAGTCGGGGCTGGCGTGGCGGTAGGTGCGCCGTCCCCTTCATTTGCTTTTCCAGAGATTTCACGTAGATTTCCGCTGTTGGCCGTTGACGCAGCTTCTTGATGCATTGCCGCTGTGTGCGGTGCAGTTTCTTTTCGCCCGCCTACGCCCTCTGGCGAGGAGCCTTCACGGGCCCCTACGACGTGCCCTGAAAGCGATCCAGGGCAGTCCCTGTGAACTGGCCAGTGCAGTGAACAGCAAGTGTGGTCGCTTCCTAACTTTGTATGAGGCCGCACTCAGTGAACGTTGTGGTGGTGGAGAAAGAGGATTCGGTGGCAGAAGGTCTTGGCAAAAAAAAGAAGAAAAAGAAGCACCGTGGCATCGCGATGCCGTCGGCCGGCGCGGCTCCAACGGATGGCCAGCACGCCCTGCACA
Organism: Pirellulales bacterium; assembly: GCA_049433245.1. Taxonomy (GTDB): domain Bacteria; phylum Planctomycetota; class Planctomycetia; order Pirellulales; family UBA1268; genus M30B53. The sequence goes on along the minus strand of JBMTLP010000369.1, from coordinate 2,655 downwards.
CCCCTGAGGAGGCCACGTCGTTTGGATCGCTTGGCCTTTCACCCGGAGTGCTCGCGGCCATTGAGCGGATGGGATTTGTCGAAATGTCGCCGATCCAGGCGGCGTCGATCCCGTTGATCCTTGCTGGAAACGATCTTGTCGGGCAGTCGCAAACCGGCTCGGGAAAGACTGCTGCGTTTTGCATTCCCGCGATCGAGCATGTCGACCCACAACTGCGGGCTCCGCAGGTGTTGATTCTCGCGCCGACCCGCGAGCTCGCCACCCAGATCACCGACGAGGTCCAAAAACTTTCGGCTTTCACCAAAGGGCTCCGGGCTGCAGCGATCTACGGGGGAGCCAGCTACGAGCGCCAGTTCGCCGACCTCAGCCGTGGCACCCACATCGTGGTAGGAACGCCAGGGCGGCTGACCGACCATCTGTCTCGCGGCACGCTGGACCTCTCAACGGTCAGGATGCTGATTCTCGATGAGGCAGACCGGATGCTCGACATGGGCTTTCGGGAGGATGTGGAAAAGCTGCTTGCAGCCGCTCCCGAACAGCGGCAGACGGTGTTTTTCTCGGCGACGATCTCACCTCCCGTTGAGGCGCTTGTCCGGCAGTATTCCCGCACACCACAGACGGTGACCATCGCCAAGAAAGCCGTCGTGGGGCCAGCCTTGGTCGAACAGGTCTGCTACGAGGTGCGGCATCATGAAAAGAAGGCGGCGTTGTCGCGGCTGATTGATTTCCACAACGTCCGCAGCGGGATCATTTTCTGCAACACACAGCGGATGGTCGAGGAACTGGCCGATGAACTCACCGCTCGAGGCTGCTCCACGGAGAGGCTCCACGGCGGCATCGCCCAGGCCCAGCGGACCCGCGTGATGGACAACTTCAAGAAAGCCGCCTTCCGGTTTTTGGTGGCGACCGATGTTGCCGCCCGCGGGATCGACGTGACGGACCTCGAACTGGTCGTCAACTACGATCTCCCCTTTGAAGCCGAGGACTACGTTCATCGCATCGGGCGGACCGGGCGGGCTGGACGCGGCGGCAAGGCCGTCACGCTTGTCTCTGGCGCAGGGATCTACAAACTGCGGGCAATCGAGCGGTTTACGCAGACTCCCATTCGTCGCGAGAGGGTGCCATCTGCTCAGGCGGTGGCGGCTCGTCAGGACGAGGCCTTGCTGGCGCGGTTACGAGAAACGCTTGCGGCTGGCCCGTTTCCACCCAGAGCAAAACTGGTGGAAAAGCTCGTCGCTGAGGGCATGTCGCCGGCCGATGTGGCCGCAGCGATCCTGCAGCACTTTGCACCCGCGGCACCGCACGAGGATGAGGACATCTTCATCGGTCGTCCCGGTGGCTACGGCCGTCCTCCGCAGCAACGCGGCCGGACCCACGCAGGCCATCGACCGGCTTATCGAGCCGGGAAACCTACCGGCGGCTCTCCCGCAAGACCGCGAAAAGGCGGGCATCCTGCTGGCAAGAAAGCACACAAGAAGTTTCGTGACGCACGGTAGCCGCAAGAGAGAGCCGCAGGCACCGGCGATAACTGCCTAAGGGCAGCGTCGGTCAAGCGGAGATCTTGGCCGGCGTGGCGAGTCTTCATCGATCGGGCGAGCTGAGGGCGAACGGATGGGGGCGGTGATCGTCGGCACACGCGCACCGGGCCAGTATGCCGACATCGCCGCAGCCGCTGGCCTGCGGCTCACGTCTCACGACCGCGACCGCATCGCCCACGCGCTGGCTCTTGCGAGCGAACCGACGTGAATCGCGACGGTTTCCGGCTTTGCGATTGTGGTGAGTACGATGGAGCCCATGCCTCAGCAGGGTTTTCAGCCACGTTTCTCGATCACAAACGCCATCACGAATGCGTTGACGCAGATCGAACGCGCTCGTGGGTTCCTGGAAGCAGCCACGCTTTCCGAGCAGTGGGTACGTGCCATGGGCGAGAGGGCACTTGTCCTCGAAGCGCACCATACCACGCATATCGAGGGGACTCAGCTCACGCTCGAACAGGCCGAGCGACTGATGCGCGGCGAGACTGTGCTGGAAGCCGATCCTGACGACGTGCGGGAACTCCTGAACTACCGCCAAGCGTTCGAGCTTGTTTCGGGCTATCTGGATAGCGGCTTGCCGATCACGGAAGGTCTGGTTCGTGAGATTCACCAGCGACTGGTTGCCGGCGTGCGGGGCGACACGGCGATGCCGGGGCAGTATCGCCTCGTTCAGAACTACGTCGTCAACTCAGCGACCGGCAAGGCCGTCTACACGCCGCCGCCTCCTGGAGACGTGCCGCCGCTCATGGCGGAGTTGGTGGCATGGATCAACTCTCATGGCGAGCTTCACCCCGTACTCGTTAGTGGAGTGGCTCAGTTTCAGTTTGTGCACATCCACCCGTTTGTGGACGGAAACGGTCGTGCATCACGGCTCCTTTCCACGCTATGTCTGTACCGGGCGGGCTACGACTTCAAGCGGCTCTTCACCATCAGCGAGTACTACGATCGGGACCGACCCGCGTTCTATGCTGCTATCCAGGGCGTACGTGACGGCGGTATGGACTTGACCGGCTGGCTGGAGTTCTTCGTCAAAGGTCTCGCAACGCAACTGGCTGAGGTCAAGCAACGAGGAGAGCGTGCGATCCATAGCGACATCCTCGTGAAGGAGCACAAACTGTCG
>JBMTLP010000368.1:0-3948 GCA_049433245.1 Pirellulales bacterium | reverse complement strand
CCATGCTGCTCGCCGCGGCTCTTCGCGTCCTTCACCCCAGCGGCCTGATCCTCGACACCATGCACGTTGCCGCGGCATCCTCCCTCGGCAGCTGGTGGTGGCCGCCTACCACCGCCTCCCCGCAGCCCTCGCCGCAGCGAGTGGCCTGCGAACTCCGCTCCCTGCAGTCACGTCGCGAGATCGGCGGGTGGCACGCACCGCCGGGGAGCCCACGAGTGACCGCCCCCCCTGCAGCGGATCGACTGGCGATCACTCTGCCGCGACTCGATGAACACACACTCGGCCAGCTGCTCGCCATGCGGCTGGTCGCCCTGCACATCGCCGCCCCCTCACTGAATCCAGCGTTCCCCACCGCGACCGACGGCCCATAGACCGCCCAGTCAGCCTCCGGGTAACGAGAGGGTTGAATTACCGTGGTCGATCCCCAACGATGCCAAGGAATCCCTAAGACCTTTGCCGAGGAGCACCCTATGCCGATCACGCTCACCTGGACTGGCCACGCCACCTGGCTCATCGACACGTCTGCCGGACGGATCGTGATCGACCCGTTCTTCGACGAGTGCCCCACGGCGACGATGAAGGCGGCCGACGTCGAATGCCGCGCCATCCTGATCACGCACGCTCACTTTGACCACGTCGCCGACGCTGCGGCGATCGCCAAGCAGAACCGGGCTCAGGTGGTTTGCAACTTTGAGATCTCGCAGTGGCTTGGGAAGCAGGGCGTTGGCAACGTGCATCCCTGCAACCATGGCGGTCGCGTGACGATCCCGGGCGGCACGTCCAAGATGGAAATCGCCTTCCACTCCTCCGCCTTTGCGGACGGCAGCTACGGCGGTAACCCGGCGGGCTTTCTCCTCGACATTGACGGCGTCCGGCTCTACGTAGCTGGCGACACCTCGCTCTTTTCCGACATGGAACGGATCGGCAGGGCAGGGCTCGACGCCGCGATCCTGCCGATCGGCGATGTGTTCACCATGGGACTCGAAGACTCTGTCGAGGCCACCCGGTTGCTCGCTCCGAAGGTGGTGCTCCCGAGCCACTACGGCACCTGGCCACCGATCGAGCAGGATCCGCAGGCCTGGGCGTCGATGATCCGTGAGGGCACGTCAGCCGAACCGAGAGTGCTCGCACTCGGCGAGTCGACCACGATCGGCTGATCAGGATGCTGGCGGGGTGACCTTCACCTCGATCGTGTCGCCGGCAATCCGCAACTCAAACACCTCGACTTTGAGGTTCGGGTTGTCGCACCATGCGCCATCATCGAGTCGAAACCGCCACGCATGCCACGGGCACGTGACCACCCCGTCGACCACGGGCCCACTGCCCAGCGAAGCGCCCATGTGGGGGCAGAGGTCATCGATCGCGTGATACCGCTGCCCATCATTGATGACGGCCACGAGGCGCCCCTCGACCTCGCAGATCTTGCTCCCCCCCACGGGGATGTCGCCGACACGTGCCACGGGGTGAAAGACTGCATCGCTCATGAGTTGTCGTCGGACTGCCGAGAGAGAAGGGGAAGCGGGTGCCTTGAACTGCTAGTATACCCCTCATGAATGACCGGATGCCGCGGCTCCTTGCCCTCGATATCGACGGCACCATTACCAACTCTGAGCACCGGATTTCGCCTCGGACGATCTCGTCGATCCGCAAGGCGATCGAGGCCGGCATCGAAGTCGTGCTGGCAACGGGGCGTCGCTATCGCGATGCGCTCACGGTAGCCAACCAAACCGAGATTCACCGACCGCTCGTGACCACTGCCGGCGCTCTAATCAAGGCCCCGCTGCACCACCACACGCACTTCCGTGCCACGTTTCCCGATGGGGTCTTGCAGGGGGTGCTCGAACTCATCGACGGGGCAGGGCAGGAGGCAATCGTCTACACGGATAGTTTTGATGACGGCTTCGATTTCCACTGTCGCGGCCTCGATCGCGGTGGCGATGGGCTTCGCAGTTACCTCACCCGCAACAGGTCACTCGCACGGGTCAGCCCCAACCTCCACGAGCAGCCTCCGGCCGACAGTTTTGCTGCCTTCTGCATGGGGAGCGAAGCTGAGATGAGGGCCCTCGACGCGGCGATCCGAGGTGCGTACAGCGATGGTACGAGCCTGCATGTGATCCGCAGCCCGCGTTACCAGGGCTATCTCTGCGAAATCGCTCCAGCCGGGATCACCAAGTGGTCCGGGATCGAGCAGTTGGCTGGAGCCTGGGGAATCCCTGCCGAAGCGATCTGCGCCGTGGGGGATGACCTCAATGACGTGCCAATGATTCGTGCCGCTGGTCTGGGCGTGGCCATGGGGAATGCCGATCCGAGAGTGCAGGACGTTGCAGACCGGGTGATCGGCAGCAATGACACCAATGCGCTGGCAGACCTGATCGACGAACTGCTGCTACGAGCCCCCTATTCTTCGCCTTCCCCCTAGATCGACTGCTGGCGAGACCAGCAATGACCGGGTTTGCTGCGGTGCGGGAGTTTCCCTACCCTCCGCCCGCCATGGACTACCGCATTCAGAAGCCTCAACCACGCTGCGCGATGACTGACCGGCAGTTCACTGCTGGCGAGCCGTTCTATTCCGTGCTCATCCGCGAAGAAGGGCGGATCGTGCGGAAAGACCTCGCCTGCGATGCCTGGCAAGGCCCGCCGGAGTCCACCCTTGCCTGGTGGCGGTCAACGGTGCCCACCGAAGACTCGAAGCCCACGTTCGCCCCCGTTGATGTCCTGCTCGATCTGCTCGAGCAACTCGACGGCGACCTCGCCAACGCCCCGTTGCGTTACCTTCTCGCCCTCGTGCTCGTGCGGCGGCGGGTGCTGAAGATCGTCGCCCCATCAGAAGAAGGCGGGGATGACCTCAGCGAGCCCGCCCTCTTCGTGAACTGCCGCCGCCGGGGCACCGACTACCAGATTCGCATGGTTGACCCCACTGCCGACGAAAGTGAGAGCGTCGAAGCCAGGCTCACGGGGCTTCTCTGGGCCGGGGAGGCAGCCTGACATGCAGACTCACCAGCCTTCGAACCCGCAGGTGCGTGGCGACAACCGTCCGCGGTCATCCTCGCCCCCGCTCGGTTCGCGAGCCCTGCTGCTCATAACCCTCGTCATGGCGATCGCGACGAGCGGCGCGTCCTGCCCGCAGTTTCTCAAGGGCTACCAATACGGCACCCTGCCGCTCCCCCGCACCCTGCCCGCCAATGCCACGCTCGAGCAGATCATTCAGGTGGTCCACGACAACACCAGCCGGGTGCGAACCTACATGGCTCCGCAGGCCACGCTCAGCGTGCCGGGGGTGCCCAAATTGTCGGCACAGGTTGCCTGCGAACCACCACGTCGCTTCCGGCTCCGCGCACAAACGTCGGTCACGGGAAGTGAGCTCGATATCGGCAGCAACGACGAGCTGTTCTGGCTCTGGATCCGCCGCCACGAGCCACCGGTGCTGCTGTTTTGTCGACACGACCAATACGCCGAGTCTTCCGCGCGCCGCCTGCTGCCGTTGAAGGCGGATTGGATGCCCGAACTGCTTGGGCTCGTCTCGTTTAGCCCGGATGATCAGCACCAAGGCCCATTCCCCATGGCGGACGGACGCCTCGAAATCCGCAGCGTCATCCAGGCACCAGAAGGAAACCTCACTCGCTCCACGTTGCTCGACGGCACGACCGGCTTGGTGCTCGAACAGCATCTCTTCAGCCCAACGGGCGAGCGGCTTGCGAGCGTCCGTACAAGTAAGCATCGCGTCGACCAAAACAGCGGAGCGGCTCTACCACGGACAATTGAGGTGTCCTGGCCTTCATCCGGCGTTGAGTTTCAGCTCGACATCGCGAGCCTGACCACGAACAGTCCGTCGGCAGACCCGGGCCTGCTGTGGCAAATGCCGGCCTACGAGGGCTATCAACCGGTTGACCTCGCCGACCCTGCGATCACGCTGACGCCACCCGCCCAGAGCAATCAGGCCTCGCCGCC
>JBMTLP010000367.1:0-3953 GCA_049433245.1 Pirellulales bacterium | reverse complement strand
GCAGCCTTTTGCCGATCGCATCGAAAAGCTTGAAGCCTGTCTCGCGGAGCTCAGGCTGCACGGATTGATCGCTGCAGGCGACCTTGAAAAAGCTCGCGAAACACTCGCTGGGTTCAAAGACAAGCAGCGAAACGCGATCGACAAAAGCAGGCTCGCGCGGATGGAGCTTGCCCTCGGCAACACCGAAAAGGCCCTTGAGGTTGCCAAGGCTGCGGCCAAGGGAAATAAGCAACAACTCGAGCCGCAGGCCCTGCTTGCCTGTGTGCAGTGGGAAGCGGGCAAACATGACGAAGCAAAGGCCACCTTTGCTGAAGTCCGCACCCTCGCCGCCGCGGCGGATCTCGATCTGCCTCTCCTGGCTCGGCTCGCTCCGATCGCCGAGGCAGCGGACGTGGCAGGCGACTGGAGGATTCCCCACGCTCCTCCAAGCGACTTAGGCGACCGCCCGGACCTCGCCACTCTCGGTCCGCTGGAGTGGAACGCCTGGCAGGCGGGTAGTTGGACAGCGGTTGCCAAAGACGGCACGCCCGTCTCCGCAGGCGACTACGCCGGCAAGCCTCACGTTATCCTGCTCACGCTCGGCATGGCCTGCGAGCATTGCAACGACCAAGTGAAGGCCTTCACAGAGGCCGCCAGTCGCTTTGAAGAGGCAGGCCTGCCAGTGCTGGTGATGAGCACAGACTCGGTAGAGGACGTGGCGATGTCGTCGGAGGGCTTACCCTTCACCGCTCTCTCGGCTGCGGATGGCGCCGCCTTCAAAGCACTCGACGCCTGGGACGACTTTGAAGACATCCCGATGCATGCCACCTGCTATGTGTCCGCCGACGGACGCATGCGATGGCAGCACGCGGGCTATGAGCCCTTCATGCTGCCTGAGTTTCTCCTGAACGAAATCAAAAGACTCGATGCGTGCAACGGCCGGCCCGAGGGCCTGGACTGTCGCTAGTGCCAGTTCCCCATGAGGGCCCATGCGATGCGGTGCGTGATGTGGTGGGGAGCATGCTTCCTGTGGGCAGCCGTTGCCCATGCCGACGCGTTGGATCGCCTGACAGCTAAGCGGCTTGAGCGCGTGCACGCGGCGGTGGAGACACTGGCCTCGCAGCGGACAGAGTTGCCTCAGCAAGGCCCCTATCACGAATACCGCGTGAACCTGCACGTGCACTCGGCATTCTCTCACGACAGCCGCGGCCACCTGCCCAACATCGTCGCCGCGGCCAAGCGTGCCGGCACCGACGTGTTGATGTTCACCGAGCATCCCGCGGACCACTACGACTTTGTGACCGATGGACACTCAGGCATCCATGATGGTGTGCTGTGCATCCCTGGCGCCGAGGTAAACGGCCTGCTCACGTATCCGCGGGCAAGCATGGCCGATCAAGACACCCTGGAACCTGCCGACTACGCCAGGCGCGTGAGGCAGCAGGGTGGCCTCTCGTTTCTCTCCCACCTCGAAGAACGCCTCGACTGGGAACTGCCCGGGCTGACGGGCTGTGAGATCTACAACACCCACGCCGATGCGAAAGAAGAAAAACGACTTTTCTCCAGTCTGCAAAACCCGCTGTGGCTGCTTCAGATCGCCTCGCTCGTGAAACGTTTTCCTCAGGAAACGCTCTCGGCATTGCAAGACGACCCACAGCTCTATCTCAACCGCTGGGACGAGCTCTGCCAGATCGCTCCACACACGGGCGTGTCCGCCAACGATGCGCACGAGAACGTGGGCGTGGTGATCCGGCTCGCCGCCGACGGCAAGGTGGCCATCACCGATCCGCTCGACGAGCCACTGCTGACCCTCGACCTCGCCCTCGTGCGTCCGCTGCTGCCAACCGCCGCTGAGGCTGGCGAAGGAGAAGAACTCTTTCGCATGCAGCTCGATCCCTACGAGTACAGCCTGCGACATGTTGGCACCCATGTGCTGGCCACGGCCCTCACCCGCGAGGCGATCGAAGAGGCCCTCCGCGCGGGCCGGGCCTTTGTGGCCTTTGACTGGATTGCCGATGCCCGTGGCTTTGACTGCTTCGTGGAATCGGCAGACGGCAGGCTCGAGATGGGAAGCGTGGCTGCGTGGGCAGAGGGTCTTTCCTTGCAGGCTCGCGCACCGCTCCCAGGACACTGGCGAGTGCTTCGCGACGGCACCTGCATCCACGAAGCCGACGGAGCGAACCTGCAACTGCCACTGCAGAAGGCGGGCAACCACCGTGTAGAGCTTTCGCTCGATGTTGCCGGAGAGCCGCACCTGTGGGTGCTCGGCAACCCGTTCTACCTGCGTTCACGCTGATCGTGCAGCCGGGCAGGCTGCATGCAGGATCTCCACGGGATGGAGGGCGGAGCGGCCCGTTCCATCCTTGATCTGATGACGGCAACTCGTGCCGGGAGCTGCGATCAATGTTTCCGTGGGGGCCCGACGAATGGCGGGGAAGAGCACCATCTCTCCGATCTGCATCGACAGGTCAAAGTGGCCCCGGTCGTAGCCAAACGATCCGGCCATGCCGCAGCAACCAGAGGGAATCGCCTCTACGGAATGCCCCGCCGGCAGCCGCAGAAGTTGCAGGGTCGGCTCGAGCGAGGCCAGCGCCTTCTGATGGCAGTGGCCGTGTACGAGGATCCGCCGCGGTGTGCTGTCAAAGTCATCGGGGCTGAGTCTGCCGGCGGCCAGTTCGCGGGCCAGGAACTCGTCAATCAGAAAACAGTTGGCCGCGAGCTTGCGGGCGGCGGCCTCGTGCTGCTGCGGCACAAGGTCTGGAATCTCGTCGCGGAAGCCGAGGATGGCCGACGGCTCGATGCCCAGCAGCGGCACCTCATCGCTGACCACGGGACCGAGCAACTCCAGGTTCGTCACCGCCAATGTCCGCGCGGAGCGAAGCAGCCCCTTCGATATCTTCGCCCGGCCGCTTTCTACATGCTTTGGAATGGTGACTTCATAGCCGAGTGCTTCGAGAAGTTGCACGGCCTTGATGCCAATCTCCGCATCGAGCGTCTCCGAAAACTCATCGCAGAAGAGATGCACCCGCCCTCGGCGACCATCGCCCCGCGTTCGATGCGGCCGTCGCACCCACTCCGAGAGCAGCGTTCGCGAAACCGTCGGCAAGGAGCGGCGGGCATGAAATCCCAGCATCCATTTGATGAGCGAGGAAACACCGGGAGCCGTCAGGCACGCATTCGCGAGCCACGGCACGAGCGCCGCGAGTCGCATCAGCCTTGGCATCTCGGCCACCATCAGGGTGCGGTAGGGCACTCCCTTGGCATCATGCCGGTGCTGCTCCCACTCTGCCTTGAGTCGGGCCATGTCGACGTTCGAAGGACACTCGCTTTTGCATGCCTTGCAGGAGAGGCAGAGATCGAGGACCTCCGCGAGCTCAGGGCGGCTCCAAGGATCCGCCGTGCTCGGATCGGAGAGCGCCGCACGAAGCATGTTGGCTCGAGCTCGAGTGGAATCTTGTTCGTTGCGGGTGGCCATGTAACTCGGGCACATCGTGCCCCCAGCGCCCGGCGGCTTGCGGCACTGCCCAACACCCGTGCACTTTTCAGCCGCCCGCAGCACACCGCCGGTGTCGGCAAAGCGAAACACCGTGTGGTGATGAGGATCTGGCACACCCGGCAAAATCCGCAGCGACGTATCCATCGGGGGCGTGGCAATGATCTTGTTGGGATTCAGGATCGCCTTCGGATCGAAGAGCCGCTTCACCTGCTCGAGATAGCGGTAGCAAGCGTCCCCCACCATCATGCGGATGAACTCGCCTCGCAGCCTTCCATCGCCATGCTCACCGCTGAGGCTTCCGCGGTACTTTTTCACGAGCATCGCCACGTCCGTCGCCACCGAGCGGAACATGGCCAGCCCATCGGCAGAATGCAGATCGAAGAGCGGACGCAGGTGCAACTCGCCGGCCCCGGCATGGGCGTAGTGCACGCAGTCGATCTGGTACTTCTCGGCGAGGAGTCGGTCAAAGTCGGCGATG
>JBMTLP010000366.1:0-3959 GCA_049433245.1 Pirellulales bacterium | reverse complement strand
CCCCGAGCGCCCGAGTCATCGGCTTGGGCTCGCCCCGAGCGCCCGCGTCACCAGATTGGCCTCACCCCGCATTCCCGTCTACGACCACATCGATGCCCCCCGTCTCCACCCGATACACCCAGCCATGCAGCCGCGGCCAGCCTTGCTGCTTCTGCAACCGCTTCACCACCGCGTACTGCTCAAGATGGCGGATCTGTAGCCGGACGTTCTCCGTCACGAGCAGTTCCATCTTCTGTTCGTGCGTCAGGTTCTGCTGAAGGGCGAGCTCTTCGGTCTTCTTGAGGGCCCCGGAGGCGATGCACAGCCAGTCGGCGATGTACGACTCATCCACGTTGCCCGCTTCCAAGGCAGCGATGCCACCACAGCGTGTGTGGCCGCAAACGACGATGTCTTCGATCTTCAGGTGCAGCAGGGCGTAATCAAGGATGGCCGCTACGTTGCAATCGTTGAACGCCACGATGTTGGCGATGTTGCGATGCACAAATAGCGTGCCTGGGCGCGAATCCGTGATGATGTCTTCACTGACCCGTGAGTCGGAACAGCCGATCCAGAGCACTTTCGGCTTCTGTTTATCAGCGATGGTGTGGTAATAGTCGACGTTCGGGACATACTCATCCGCACGAAACTTCGCGTTGCCGGCAAGAATCGAATCGATCATCGTGGTGAATCCCTCACGAGGCCAATCGGGGCGGTCGGAACGTGCGATCGCTCGCCGACTTCCCCTCAGAGTACGGTCCTGGCGGGCTTGCGTCGATTCCAGTGCCCTTCTCACTGACCCTGCAGTTGCCACGGTGTGTGCCGCATGAACCCACTCGCAGCAAATCTGTTTGCCTGGGTGGACCCCACCGCTTCCTGGCAGGGCACCTTGACGGGCATCGTGCTCTTCGGGGTGTTGACGGTGATCCTGCTGGTGCAGCGTTCCCCCGACATGGCGATGATCGGGGGCGTGATCGTGCTGCTTGCCAGTGGCATCCTTTCCCCTGCCGAAGCTTTTGCTGGCATGGCCAATGAGGGCATGCTCACCGTGGCGGCCCTGTTTGTGGTGGCGGCGGCGATGGAACGAACCGGAGCCCTCTCGGCGATCGTTGAGCGTGTGCTCGGTAGGCCAACCTCACTCGCCTCGGCACAGGCGCGGGTGATGGGCATGCCTGCCCTGCTCTCGGCGGTGATGAACAATACACCGGTGGTGGCCTTGATGGTGCCGGCTGTCCGCGATTGGGCCAAGAAGAACCGGCTGTCGTTGTCGCGACTGCTGATGCCCATGAACAGCGCCGTTGTCCTCGGCGGGCTGTGCACATTGGTCGGTACGAGCACCAACGTGATCGTGAGCGGCCTCGTGTCGGAGAAACGGGGCGATCCGTTGGCGATGTTTGACATCACCTGGCTTGGCTTGCCCCTGCTGGCCGTCGGCATCGTCTACAGCCTCACCGCCAGCCGCTTGCTGTTGAAGGATCGTCGCCCAGCGATGAGCGAATCAGACGACCCGAGGCAGTACTCGCTGGAGATGGTCGTTGAAGAAGCAAGCCCGCTGATCGGGCGGACTATCGAAGCGGCGGGGCTGCGAGGTCTCGCGGGGCTGTACTTGATGGAGATCGACCGCGACGAACATGTGATCGCTGCGGTCGGCCCATCCGAGCGGCTCGAGGAAGGGGACAGGCTCGTCTTCGTTGGCGATGTCGACTCCGTGGTGGACTTGCAGAAAATCCGTGGCCTCCGTCCCGCAACAGACCAGGTCTTCAAACTCGATGACCCACGCAGTGAACGGGTACTCGTCGAAGCGGTCGTCTCAAACTCCTGCCCTTTGGTGGGGCGTACCATCCGCCAGGGTCGCTTCCGCTCCACCTACGACGCGGTGGTGATCGCCGTGGCAAGAAACGGCGAACGCTTGCGGATGAAGATGGGTGATGTTGCCCTGGAGCCCGGCGACACCTTGCTCGTCGAAGCCAGCCCGGAGTTCATCGAGCGGCAGCGGTCGAGCCGCGACTTTTATCTCGTAAGCGAGGTGCACGGCGCTCCCACGCCGCGGCATGACCGTTCGTGGGTGGCGCTCACGATCCTCGTCGGCATGGTGGCCGCAGCGGCCCTGTCCATCGTGCCGATGATCACAGCCGCGATGGCCGCAGCCGGGATGGTGGTCGTCACGCGGTGCCTAACATCAAATGAGGCGAGGCGGTCGATCGAGTGGGAGTCTCTGTTGCTGATCGGAGCCAGTTTCGGCTTAGCGCGAGCGATGGACACGACGGGGCTCGCGGGCTCGATCGCTGATTCGACAGTCGCCGCCGCTGGCAACAACCCGCACTCCGTTTTGGCTGCGGTCTACTTTGTCGCCATGCTGTTCACCGAACTCATGAGCAACAACGCCGCCGCCGTGCTCGTGTTCCCCATCGCATGGCAGGCCGCGCACGATCTGAACGTGAACCCCATGCCCTTCGTGATGGCGATCACCGTCGCCGCGAGCTGCGGATTCGCCACACCGATGGGCTACCAAACCAACCTGATGATTTACGGTGCGGGGGGGTATCGGTTTAGCGACTATCTGCGGTTTGGCGGTCCGCTCAACCTGATTGTGATGGTTATAACGCTCCTGCTGGCTCCGCTGATCTGGCCGTTTTAACCGGACAGGACGCTTGTCAAGCCTCGTGATCGCGGCCTGGGAACCTTGCAACTGGCTGGACCCTGCGTACCCTCAAGAGAGAGACACTGCGCCTCTCACACGCGGGATTGCCGTGCCGGCATGAGCGAAATCCTCTTTCAATACTACCGCGTCAACCCCACGACATGGTTCTATCTGTCGTCGCTGCTGTCGATCGCGTTGTTCTTTAAGTTCAACCGCATCTGGAGCATCCGCAACCTCGACCTCGCCTTGCTGATCCTCTACGCGCCTGGCCTCCTCGCCGTGGAGTACGGGGGCTTCAAGGCCGAACTTGAAGTGGAGCAACTCGGGTTCTTATGGCTCTTTGGTGTCACGCTTGCCTTCATGTTTCGGATGCTGTTCGACTCCTTGATGGTGCGGCGGCCATTGCTGGAGCCAAACCTCACCACGGGTGGGCTGAACTTTCTTGGCATCTCGTTGCTGATCTTCCTGATGGCCAACGTGATCACGTCTCGGCCTCAGGCTGATGCGGTGGCCGTCGCGGCGGCAGCAGCCCGGATGGAGGCTCAGGATGCCACCGTCGATGCAGATCAACTGGCTCGCTTGGGCCCGGGATATCCGCTGCTGTTCCTGCTTCCTCAGATCTCCACACAGTCGCTGTTTTCAAGTGGTGAAACCAATGGTGACACGCCCGCATCGCCGCCAGACAAGCGGGCAGTCCACGAGGCGACGGCTCGCACGATGGCGATCGCGTCACAGCTGGCGATCGTGATCGGCACGCTCGCGATTGGATGGCTCCACTTCGAACACATCCGACTGGGTATCGCCGCCGCGGTGCTTTACCTTCTGCTGCCCTACACCGCCAACATGACCGGTCGGGTGGATCACGCCCTTCCGGGAGCGCTCGTGCTCTGGGCTGTCGTCGCGTACAGAAAGCCGTTCATCGCCGGCGCGCTGATCGGCCTGGCGATCGGCACCAGTTACTATCCCGTCTTTCTCTTGCCACTGTGGTGCAGTTTTTACTGGCAGCGTGGGATCCGGCGTTTCGTCAGCGGCGTCGTGATCACACTTGGCATCCTGGCTGTTGTGCTCTGGCTCACGTCTCCAAACACCGATGTGTTTCTGGGCCAGTTGAGGCAGATGTTTGGCTGGATTTTCCCCGGCGACGTGTCTCTTGAGGGCTTTTGGGCGTTGGAAGGCAACGACCCCGTGTTCCGGCTGCCCGTGCTCGCTGCGTTCTTGGTGATGATCTCCACCCTCGCGATGTGGCCTGCCCAGAAAAACCTCGGCACACTGATGAGCTGCTCCGCTGCGGTGTTGCTGGGGAGCCAGTTTTGGAAGGCCCACGACGGCGGCCTGTTCATGG
>JBMTLP010000365.1:0-3967 GCA_049433245.1 Pirellulales bacterium | reverse complement strand
GCCGCGGCACACGCTGGGGGGCCACGACCGTATCCCCAACAGGAGTTGCCGCCGACTCATCGGGGGGCGATGGCTGCGGCCCGCTGACAAACGCTAGAGCGAGCCACACCCCAGATGTGAGCATGAGCACAGACGCAACGAGTCGGACAAAACGAACCATGGCATTGCCGAGAAAAGGACAGTCACGTGGGCCAGGGGCAACGATCGCCACCACCACCAACACAACTATGCCTTCTCTCGCCGCAGCATGAGAAAAAACCTAACCGCTGACGACGTTGGCGAGACTCGCCCAATCGCGCAGCGCCTCACAGTTTCTCCATCCGCGACATACCGAACACAAACCTACTGAGCTACGCACCCGTCGGCACGCGGTTCGCCGCCGCGATGGCTCCTCCTCGCTGCTGGGCTCCGCGTGTTTGCAGGAAGAGCACCAACGGCGAAGCGATGTAGATCGTGCTGAACGTACCACTGATGATCCCCACCAGCATCGTGAAGGCGAAGGTATGGATGCCTTGCCCACCAAACAGGTAGAGGATCAGGGTCGCGATGAACGAAGTTCCCGACGTCAGGATCGTCCGGCTCAGCGTTTGATTGAGCGCTCGATCCACCATCTCGGCCGTGACGAAAGGACTCTTCCCGCGAATCTCACGAAGTCGGTCGAAGATCACGATCGTGTCGTTGATCGAGAAACCGACGATCGTCAGCAACGCGGCGATGACATCGAGGCTGATCTTGAAGTCATCAATCAACGCCCATCCCATGAAAGGAGCGACGAACGTGCTCAGCGCGAGGCAGGACACGGTCACGAGCACGTCGTGGGCGAGTGCCACCACCGCGGCGAGACCGAAGGCCACGTTTTGAAATCGCAGCCAAACGTAGAGCACGATACAGATCAGGCTCGCCGCGAGCGCGTAGCCTGCGGTCACCTGGGTGTTCCCTGCCACCTTGCCACCGATACGGTTGGCTGAGAGGTAGACGGGCGTTTCAGCAAGTTCCGCTGCCATCCGCTCGGCCACAGTCTGCGTTTGCTCCACGGCGAGCGACGTAGTCAACGTCCACTCACGGAATGGCTTCGCACGCACACCGACCGTGCCGGAGCCTGGCTCCCCTGCGTCGAGTTGGTAGGCCGCATCAGGGGCGCCCTCGGCCGCCAAGGCACGCACGACCACCTCTTGCAGGGCAGGGAGATTGATCCGCTCGGGGAAGTCCAGCACCACCTTCGACTTGAAGGCAGTCGCAGCCACCTCGGGCTCGCCTTCTCCCGCTGCTGTCTCACCACCCTCGCTTCCGCTCTCAGCGCCGGGCGTTTCCTCAGTACCAGAATCGACCGGGGTGGATTCGACAGCCGTTACCTCTCCGAACGCCATAGAGTACGTGGCAAGCTGCCCAGGGAACGCGTCTCGCAAGGTGGTTTCAACGAGTTCTGCATCCTTCTCCGAGGTGTCGATCTTGTACCGCGAGCCCGCCGCTGCGTCGGCAGACGTCATGCGGCTCACGGCCACGTCGGGCAAGGAACCAACGGCAGAACGGACCTCAGCCACGTTCGGCCCTTCGCCACCGTCTTCCTTCTCTTTGAAGGAGAGTTGCACGCTCGTGCCACCCGTAAAGTCGATATCGAGCAGGCCTTGGCCGCGATAGGCCACCGCGGCTCCCCCGATCAAGAGAAACGCGAGCGCCCCCATCACGGCGGGCTTCATATAGGCCACAAAAGCGATGTCGGTCTTTCCGAACATCCGCGACATCGAAAGCTTCGTGATCCAGCGATTCCGCTCAGCAAGATCAAACACCACACGTGAGCAGAACACTGCCGTAAACAGGTTGAGCGTGAGGCCGAGCACAAGGGTGACCGCAAACCCCTTGAGTTGGTCGGTGCCGATCGCGTAGAGCACCACGCCGGTGATCAGCGTGGTCAGGTTGGAGTCGACAATCGTGGAAAAGGCCCGCTGGAAGCCGTTGCGGATCGCCATCCGCATCGCAGCACCTCGGTCCATCTCTTCCCGCATTCGTTCGTAGATCAGCACGTTGGCGTCGACCGCCATCCCGACCGACAGCACCAAGCCAGCCAGGCCTGCCAGCGTGAAGGCAGCCTTGATGCTGATCATCACCGCCACCACGAGCACCACGTTGAGCAGCACAGCCAAGTCGGCCACGAGCCCCATGAAGCGGTAGTAGGCGAGCATGAATGCCAGCACTGCCACGAGGGCGAAGAGCATCGCTCGACTGCCCGAGCGGATGGTGTCGACGCCGAGTTGCGGGCTGATCTTTTGCTCGCTGACAGGTTCACTCGAGAGGGCAGCGGGGAGGCTGCCGGCATTGAGCACGCCGACAAGGAAATCAACGTCGGCCTGCTTGAAGCTGCCAGTGATCTGACCATCGCCGGAAATCGCCGTGCGGATTGTAGGCGCCGACAGCAGCACATCGTCGAGCACGATACCGAGCCGGCTGGTGACACGGTTCGCTGGATCGGGCAGGTTTTGTCCGGTCAGGGTTCCAAAGAGTGACGAGCCACTCGAGTTGAACGAGAAGTTCACACACGGCTGCAGGTTTTGGTCGTAACTGGCCGACGATCGAGTGAGGTAGCCCCCCGTCACATTGAAGCGATCCAGCACGACGAGCACCTCGATGCGGCCATCGGACGCCACTCGCGTGACCAGCCCACTCTCCTCGCCAGCACCGATCTTGGACGTGTCGAGTTCAACCCAGCGACCGGCTTGCCTGCCTCCCTGCATCACCATCGTGCCGGGGCTGCGATTGGCGAGTTCGATCACCTCCCGATGCCGCGTGTCTGCAGGGTTGGCCGTGATCCGGAACTCAAGCACACCCGCACTGGAGACAATTCGTTTGATCAGGTCGACCTCGGCCTGATCCACGTCTGGAACAATCACCTCCAGTTGATCCAGCCCGTACTGACGAACGGTGACTTCTTTCTGCCCACCTGGATTCACTCGGCGACTGACGGCCGCCACGAGTTTGTCCATGTCGACCGGCTGCGCTCCACCCGCCACGCTGTAAACCAGGTTCACGGCATCCGGGGTTTCTTCCCGGTTTTCGAGAGCAACTCGCACGTCGCCGAAATCCACGGCATCAACGGCCGCCGTAAATGCGTCAACGGCAGACGCATCCGCTGTCTCCAGGCGAACCGCCACCGTGCCCTCAGCCGTCCGCGACGCAACCCCATTGAGCCCTTCCTCTCGGTTGATCACATCCTCAAGACGGCGGGCAACATCGTCTGCCTGCTCGCTGACGCGTTTTGCTGCATCAACTTCGTAGACGAGGATCACGCCCCCCTTGAGGTCGATGCCCAGCCGTGGAGGCCATCCAGAGGCAACGATCACGATGCCGCAGGTGAGCGCCGTCAGCACCACCGCCATGCGACCCCACATGTCCTTCGCGCGGAGCCCGCCCGACAGGAGGTAGGCGACCACGCTCGGGCCGACGATGCACGCCGCTGCCACAAGCCACAGAACCCAGCCTTCGGTGTACCAGGGCTGCGTCTCAGCCGCGGCCTGCCCAAGGATTGCCATGCAGCCTCCAAAAAAATGGTGTGCAGCCATTGGTCAACCGGCTCCTTCCGTTCCCTGCGATGATCCAGAACTCGTGTCACCCAGCACGCGAAGCACGCTGCCCAGGGTCACATCAAGCTTGATGTTGTTTGATTCGTCGACTTTGAGCGTCACACGATCGCCGTCTCGGTCAACGGCGGCCACTGTGCCGTAGAGTCCACCAGCGGTGACCACGCGGTCATTCCGCTTCAGAATGTCTCGCAGCTGTTGCTGCGCGAGTTGTCGCTGCCGTTCCGGCCGGTAGAGCAGCATCCAAGCCAGAAACACAATCGCCACGAGCGGCAGATACTGCACCAACAGAGCCACAGACTCCGGCGGCGGAGCATCGACTTGGGCGAGTGGGATCCCTGCAGCCATCGAGCAGGCTGACAACCACGGCAGAATCAAAGAACTCACGGATCGTG
>JBMTLP010000364.1:0-4002 GCA_049433245.1 Pirellulales bacterium | reverse complement strand
GGTTGTCGGCTACGATATCGAAGCGGCCCCATCGTCTAATGGTTAGGACACCGCCCTTTCACGGCGGCAATCGGGGTTCGAATCCCCGTGGGGTCATGGCCGCTCTGCAGCAACGGCCGCCGTTTGTCGCGATCGTGCGAGGCGGTGGTTTTTTTCTTTCGCTGAGGAGCCCTATGGCAAGCCCCAACGGCGAGCACGAGTCAGCCTACGACGCTGTCCTGCTGGTTTCTTTCGGAGGCCCAGAGGGGCCAGACGACGTTCTTCCTTTCTTGGAGAACGTGCTTCGTGGTCGAAATGTTCCTCGCGAACGCATGCTTGAAGTCGCCGAGCACTACCAGCACTTCGGCGGCGTGAGCCCCATCAACGACCAAAACAGGGCGTTGCTTGAGGCCCTGCGGAACGAACTGGCGGCCCACGGACCAAACCTCCCGGTTTATTGGGGAAATCGTAACTGGCACCCCTTCCTCACCAACACTTTGCAGGAAATGGCGGAGGCTGGCGTCAAGCGGGCCATTGCGTTTGTCACCAGCGGCTTTAGCAGTTACTCCGGCTGCCGCCAGTACCGGGAAAACATCGCTGCCGCGTGCGAACCGCTTGGGGAGAAGGCGCCTGTGGTCGACAAGATCCGGGTGTTTTTCAATCATCCTGGTTTCGTCCACCCGATGGCCCGAAACCTGCTGTCGTCGCTCGAAAAGTTTCCAGCCAACGTCGACCGTGGCCAGGTGACGGTGCTCTTCACCGCACACAGTATCCCGCTCTCGATGGCCGACTCCTGCAAGTACGTGCAGCAGCTTGAGGAAGCCGCCAGGCTGATCTCCGAGCGGGCGGGCGTCACGAACTGGCAGTTGGTGTACCAGAGCCGGAGTGGCCCACCCACGCAGCCCTGGCTCGAACCGGACGTGTGCGATGCGATCCGCGAGCGGGCGAACGCTGGCTGCCGCGAGTTCGTGCTCGCTCCGATCGGCTTCATCTCCGACCACATGGAGGTGCTCTACGATCTCGACGAGGAAGCTGCAGCGTTGTGCCGAGAACTCAATGTCACGATGCATCGTGCGGCGACCGTGGGCACCGACCCGGATTTTGTTGGCATGATTCGCGAACTGATTGCCGAGCGAGCGTGGAATCTTCCCGAACGGGAGGCGATCGGCACGATGCCCGCCAACCACGACGTCTGCCCACTCGACTGCTGCCCGGCCCCCCGCCGACCGTCGCCGGGGGCTGCCCCGCCTGCTCCCTCGCCCGCCCCTCAGTAGTTCGCATGCGTGCCCCTTCCGCTCGACACAGAATCGCCGCACGGCCGGGCCACGTGGTCGTGATCACGCATGGGTTCATGGCGCATCGCTGGCTGCTGATGCCCCTGGCGAGGCGGCTGACGCGGCTCGGGTGGCAGACGCGGGTGTGGGGCTACCAGAGCCTGACACCGTCCGTCATGACCCACGGAGAGCGGTTGGCGAGGCTACTGGCGCAGCTCCAGGACCAAGCCGACGTTGACCACATCCATGTCGTGGCCCACAGCATGGGTGGGATCGTGACCCGCGCTGCCCTGACACGCGGCATCCCCACGAAGTTCGGGCGACTGGTCATGCTGGCTCCCCCCAATCGTGGCTCCTTTGTGGCCACCGCCACCGCGGGACTGATGGGTTCAGTGCTCCGCCCCGTGGCAGAGCTGACCACCCACCCTGAGAGCCTCGTTAACCGGCTCCCCGAGCCGCAGGGCGTTGAAATTGGCGTGATCGCCGCCGGACGTGATCAGCTCGTCTCCCTGGACAGCACGCGACTCTCGATGCCGCACCACCATGCCGTCCTGCCCTGCATGCATTCCAGCCTGCTATTTCGCCGTGATGCTGCTGCCTTGACCGCTCAGTTCCTGGAAACCGGCTCACTGGTCGCAGCCAGGTCGTCAGCATCAATCCCGACACCCACACACGCACCATGACACCTCCCCCGCTCCTCGCCCCGGTCCTGCCTCGCATGAGCCGCCTGGGACTCGGTTGCTGGCCGCTGGCAGGCATGACCCGGGAAGGCGTCACTCGTGAAGCGGCGGTTCGTACCGTCGCCGCGGCACTTGACTCCGGGATCACCCACCTCGATACGGCCTACTGCTACGGGGAAGCCGGCGAAAGCGAACTCGCAATCGCGCAGGCCATCACGGACCGCCCTCGAGACAGCGTCTTTCTGGCAGGAAAATGCGGCATCCACTGGGAAGCAGGTCGATCGCAGCAGGTTGACGGCCGCCCATGCCGACTCCTCCAGGAGGTGGATGAAAGCCTCAGCCGCCTGGGCACCGATCACCTGGACCTCCTCTATCTGCACGCTCCCGACCCAGGGGTTCCCATAGAAGAGTCTGCAGCGGCACTCCGCGAACTGCTCGCAGCTGGAAAAACCCGCGCCGTCGGGTGCTCGAACGTCTCGCTCGACCAACTCAAGCGATTCGCCTCCGCCTGTCCCACCGCTGCCTGCCAGATGCCCTACAACATGCTCCAGCGGGAGCTCGAAACACGGTTTTTGCCGTGGTGCCTAGAGCAGCAGATCGGAGTGGTGGCGTACTGGCCGCTCATGAAGGGACTTCTGGCGGGCACCATGGAACGTGATCGTCGGTTCCCCACCACCGACAGCCGACACAAGTACCCCATGTTTCAGGGAGAGGAGTTCCAGCGAAACCTGGACTTCGTCGATCGACTGCGGACCGTTGCCGAGCGACTCGGCACCACGATTCCAGCTGTTGTCTTGGCCTGGACAATGGGGCGGCCGGGCATCGCCAGCGTCCTGTTTGGCGCCACGAGCCCTGAGCAGGTGGCGGCCAACGTGATCGCCCTGACTTGCTCGCTTGACGCAGCGTCATGCACCGCGATTGAGGAAGCGTTTCAACAGAGAGGGCCCGTCGCTGGCCGTCGAGCGGTGCAGTCCTAGTCAGGCAGTCGCCATCATGGGCCGCAAGCCAGCACGCTGGCCGCCACGGGCTGCCCCAGTGGCTGGCTGCCACGGCTTTGATCAGTGGCTGGCAGCGACGCTCATGTACGACTGCTGAATCTTCAAGCAAGCCTGCCGAAACACCTCTGGTCGCCGAACGCCGGCGAGCCGGAACGTCTCCGTGTTGCCGAGGCGAAACACAAGATCGCCAGCTGGGAACCACTCCTGCCCCGGCCTCACTTCCACCGTGACCGAATCGAACCGGTCAAAGTCGACGTACTGCTCAACTTTCCAAGAAATCCCTCGGTCAATTGTGATCCGCCGGTTCGTCAGACGGTATCGCGTGATCGCCCATGGCAGTCGCATGCTGAGGTACAGCATCAGCATCACCGGGATGCTCGCCAGGGCGATGAAGTTGCCCAGCGTCGCCGGCCACGCACCAGCGTCGATCAGATACAGCCGGCCAAAAAACTGCCCAGCCGAACTGCCGGCGACCGAGGGCCAAGCCGACATGATCGTCACCTCCGACGTAGCCGGAGGCACGACGCCAGCGATCGAACTCCTCTCACGCCGCATCGTTCGCTCAGCCACTCCCGAAGATGGCGCCGAAGGGGCTATGGAAGCACTCGTCATTTTGTTGTCTCCGGCGAGTTGAAGCTTGAAAGCGTGGTCAGAGAACCGCTCGCCAGCACCGACGAATCACGCTCACCGTCAAGGGAAATCTCTGCGAGCAATGTAGCGTGCGCATGCTCAAGTGGAAGGGCACGCCTAGCTGCAAGGTAAAAACACCGCGCATAAAAAAACCCTGGTGGGGCCTAACCAAGCCCCACCAGGGTCACATGTTCTTGAATATCCGGTAGCCTGTGCACCATATCTTTCGATACGGCGTACTGATCTCTTTCAGGGCACGGGATCGTCTCCACAATCTTTTGGTCCCATCCGCCGTCCCCCAGGAGATGCTGAGTAAACCCAGCACAACTGAGGCAAACGGATGGGTGTCCTGCTGCTCTTCACAAGGAAGAGTAGCGAGGATCAATATCCTTTAGAAAGGAGGTGATCCAGCCGCAGGTTCCCCTACGGCTACCTTGTTAC
>JBMTLP010000363.1:0-4010 GCA_049433245.1 Pirellulales bacterium | reverse complement strand
TCCGTAAGAACTTCCAATATTTAAAAATTCTATGTCGCCGACGGCTGGTTGTTGGTCGTGGCGATCGCCATCGAAGGCGTGACGGGCGAAGATGCTGCTGCGATTGAGCAGGCCTTGACGGAGGCGGCTGAAAAAGCGGGCTGGAAGGTCAGCCGGCGTGCGCCGATTACGCTTGTGGCCCGCATTGGGCGAGGCGAACAGCAAGAGTTGTCGTACCGCATGATGGGAGGGCGTTCCACGTCGGAGAGCACTGCCACGCTTGTGCCGTTTAGCGCTGACTTGGAAATCCGCTCAGGTTCGAATGTGCTCTGGCATCGTTCTTCCACGAACCATGTGCCATCGCTCCTGCGGCTGGATGAGGGAGAAACCGTGCAGGATGCGGTGAAGCGGTACGAGAAGCCCGACCCCGGCTTCTTCGGTCGCCTGCAACTGCCTCCGCGGATCCCCCGACCGGAGTTTGCCGACGAGATTGGCATGAGTTCGCTCAACAACGGGGACTGGATGGAGATTCCAGCCCAGATCCGGAATCGGAACCGGGCACGGGAGTAGATCCCCGTTGCCGTGGTACCAGTGGCACAGCAGAAAGGCATGCATGAGAAACCGATCGACGCAGGTATGTGACAGCGGATTCATGCGGACGTGTGCGGCGGTGATGGGGCTCGTGGTGGGGCTGATGCCGGTCGTTGGGCGCGGGCAGGAAGAGCCATCTGCCGCAGCGGCGGAGATTCCACGGGAGTGGGTGGAGCCCGCAACCGGTCACCGCGTAGTCAGGCTTTCCGATCTGCCTGGCAGTACGAGTTTTTACTTTCATCAGAATGCTTACACCCCTGAGGGGGACAAACTGCTGATCTCGACACCACGCGGGCTCGAGGCGGTTGATCTCGCTACGCGCGAGATCACCACGGTCGTCGGCCGGGAGAGCCTGCGGCTCGGCGGGAGTAGTGGCTTGGAAATCGGGCGGAAAACCCGCCAGGTCTACTACACCGTTCGCACTGAGGACGGACTCACGTTGCGGGCGACCCATGTCGACACCCGCGAAACACGGGATCTCGTGGCATTACCATTAGGGGCGAGTTTCAACGGGATCAACGCTGACGAAACACTCGCCTTCGGTAGCATGCAGGACTTCCCCCCTGGGGAGTTTCGTGCGCGTCGCGATGGGCCGCGGCAGATGCGGTTGTTCACCGCGAATCTTGCCACCGGCGAGGTCGAGACCTTCCACGAATCCACAGCGTGGCTCAATCATCTCCAGTGTTCGCCCACGGACCCTTCTTTTGGCTTGTTTTGCCACGAAGGCATTTGGCATGAGGTGGACCGTGTTTGGAGCGTTCGCTTTGGCAGCGAGGAGGCCACGCTCATGCACCGTCGAGAGCAGCCCTATGAGATTGCGGGGCATGAGTTCTTTGGTGCCGACGGCCAGTGGATCTGGTACGACCTGCAGACGCCGCGGGCCTCGGCGTTTTGGTTGGCGGGCGTGAACGTCACCACGGGGGAGCGGATTCGCTACGCGGTGGACCGCAGCGAGTGGTCGGTGCACTACAACGTTTCGCGTGACGGAACGCTATTTGCCGGGGACGGCGGCGGGCCCAACAGCGTGGCCAATCAGACGCCGTTGCCCGAGAAGCGGCCGCTGCACCCCCCTGGGAATGGCCAGTGGATCTATCTCTTCCGTCCCGATCCTGAAACCAGCGAGGCCACGGTCAGCGGAGAGCCTGCGAAGTCCGGCACGCTGCGGGCGGAGAGGCTGGTCGACCTTTCTCAGCATGACTACCGTCTCGAGCCGAATGTGACGTTTACGCCCGACGGAAAGTGGATCGTCTTCCGGTCGAACATGCACGGACCAACCCACGTCTATGCCGTCGCCGTCGAAAAGGAAGCGGATGCGAGCGGCGATACCGAATCAGATGCCAAGGCCACCGCTGATCCGCGAGCGCGTCTGGTGTTGATTGGCGACTCCACGGTGAAGAACGGCAGCGGTCAGGGAGACGGTGGTCTGTGGGGCTGGGGGCAGGTGCTCGCGGAGCACTTCGATCCCACACGGATCGACGTCGAGAACCGGGCGCTTGGCGGGCGCAGCAGTCGGACCTATCTCACGGAAGGACTCTGGGAGCGGTCGCTCCAGCGCGTGCGGCCGGGTGACTTTGTCATCATGCAGTTTGGACACAACGACGGCGGCTCCATGTTTGCAGGCGAGCGACCACGCGCCTCCGGTAAGGGGAATGGGGAAGAGGCGGTCGATGGCACGGTTGAGCAGACCGGTAAGCCTGAGACGGTTCACACCTACGGCTGGTACCTCCGCCGGTACGTCAACGATATCAAGGCGGCTGGCGGCATCCCGATTGTGGTGTCGCCGGTGCCTCGCGATCGTTGGCAGGATGGGCGGGTGCTGCGGGCAGACGCCGACTATGGCCGTTGGGCGCGGGAGGCGGCTGAGCAAGCGGGGGCCGCGTTTGTCGATCTCAACGAACGGGTTGCTCTGCGATTTGAAGAGGTCGGCGAGGCGGAAGTGGGCGAGCGTTTTTTCACGCAGGACGATTGGACGCACACCACAAGAGCGGGTGCCGAGGCGAATGCGGCGTGCCTCGTGGAAGGCCTCCGCAGCTTGTCCGGCTGCACGCTCTCCACTTTTCTTCGCGACCAGCCCGCTGCGGCACCGTGAGGTGATGTCCGCCGCCGTCAATCGAGTTCGAGCAAGCGAATGTTGCGATACCACGCTTCCGTGGGAGGCCCGGAGTGCACCTGCACCGCGATGATGCCCGTTCGCGGAATGGACGGATCGGCTTCGAGGTAGTCGACGGTGAGAACGTCGTTGATCCACAGCCGCACGCGGTCCCCTTCGCAGCGAATCCGATAATCGTTCCAGTCGTTCGGTCGCAGCATCCGACCACGATCTTGAGGTGCCGGGCCTGCCAGCACCCGGTTGCGGCGTGACTCGTCGTAGAGACAGCCCCACCAGCCGTTACCCATGTCGGCTTGATAGCCACTGACCTCGTGATGGTCGGGAATCTCGGCAGTGCGAATCTGCACACCCGCGTTGGCGGCGTCGCCCCCTCGAAGTTGAAACTGCAGACGCAGCTCAAAGTCACCGTAAGGTTTGTCGGTGCGGAGAAATTCGTTTCTCGGAATCGGCTTTTCGAGCGTGCCCGCGACGATGCTCTGCTCTTCGATGCGGAACCAATCGAGGTTGCCATGCCAGCCGGTGAAGGAGCGGCCGTCGAAGAGGGGCTTGAACGTGTCTTCTGCGGGAACCTCGTCGGTCGCAGGTGGCTCCAACTCGGCAACGGTGAGTTCGCGGACTCGCAGTTGGCGGTAGCTTGCTTCGACCTGACGGCCCGCCTGAACCTGCAGCGCGATGATTCCGCGGTTGGGCACATCTTCAGTTTCGACGAAATCTGCCGTGAGCGTGCCGTTGAGCCACACGCGAATCCTGGGCCCCTCGCAGCGGATGCGGTAATCGTTCCATTCGGGGCTGAGGATAGGAGGAAGTTGGGGGACGGCGATCAGGCGGTTGCGACGAGCCTCGTCGTAGATCGCACCCCAGTACCCATCACCCAGGTCGGCCTGGTAGCCCGAGGCAACGCCATCATCGCGGCGCACCGACCGAACGTTCACGCCTCCATTCACGCCGTCTCCGCGAAGGCGGAACTGCAAGCGGAGTTCGAAGTTGTCGTACGTGGCCTCGGTGCAAAGAAAGTCGTTGCCCGTGCCCACCACAGCGTCCAGGCTGCCGCCAACCAGCATGCCTCCCTCAGCTCGCCAAACCGAGCGACTTCCCAACCAACCATTGAGGCTGCTCCCGTCGAAGAGCGGCACGAAGCCATGCTCGGCCGCCGCGAGTTTTTCCTGCCGCTGGGCCTCATCAAGCAGCTGCCCGACCCTACCCTCAAGTGCGGTACCGCGGACGGCTGTCTGCAGTTCGACTAGGGCGGCAACCGAGGCGGCATCGCCCCGCGAGGCGATGGCCACCGCGATCGGGAGGGCCTCCGCTTCAATCGCGTCGGAACCATCAG
>JBMTLP010000362.1:0-4021 GCA_049433245.1 Pirellulales bacterium | reverse complement strand
TTTATGGAGCGGTCCGGCGATCGACCGTTCTTTCTCTACTTCGCCATGAACTGCCCGCACTATCCCTATCAGGGAGAGGCCGACTGGCTGGAGACGTATGCCGATCTGCCGTTTCCGAGGAACCTCTACGCAGCGTTTCTCTCGTCGCAAGACGAACGAATCGGCACGTTGCTCGCGACTTTGAAGCGCCTCGGGATCGACGACGACACGATCGTGGTGTTTCAGTCGGACCATGGTCACTCCACCGAGGAGCGGGCGCACGGTGGAGGGGGCAGTGCGGGACCGTATCGCGGTGCGAAGTTCAGCCTGTTTGAAGGGGGTATTCGTGTGCCCGCGATCATTTCCTGGCCGGGGCATCTGCCCGAGGGGGAAGTCCGTGAACAGGTCGCCCACAGCTGCGACTGGTTGCCCACGCTGGTGGAACTCTGCGGGATTGCGCCGCTCACGCATGACGTGGATGGCGCCAGCCTCACGGCGATGATCCGTGGAGCCGATGAACCTTCACCACACGAGGCGCTGCCCTGGACGATTGGCGAGAGTAGGGCGGTGCGGCAAGGTCCTTGGAAGTTGCAGGGGAAGCCCAACGACACATCTGGAAAGGCTGCCATCACCGCGAGCGATGCCCTGTATCTCACGAACCTTCAGGACGATGCGACGGAGATGACCAATCTCGCCGCAGCGCATCCGGACGTCGTGGAGCGACTCCAGCAGGTGCACGACACGTGGGTGCAGAGCCTGCAACGCGTTCAAGGTGAGAACTGACCGGAGCTTTCCATGGCCCTCCTGTATCCAGTGATTTTTGTGCCGGCGGCAGAGGAGTTCGACCGTCTGCTAGGCTCCAGCGTCGCGGGCGACTCGAGAGGCTCGATCCCCGCTTCAGTGCGATTCCCGCGTACGACGGATCAGAAAGGGATGCCATGCCCCCACTAAGCTGTTGGTCCCGCGTCGGTCGCGGTGGTGCCGTCAGGATCGCGTTGTGGTTGCTGCTTGGACTGCTGCTTCCGCATGCGACGCACGCGGCCGAAAGCCTGACAGAGCGGCTTCGCGAGGAGCCGGCCAACAGCCTGATCGAGGATGCCCGCGGTTCGGGCGATTCCGTTCGTGGGGCGGTGCTCTTTGCGGATCGCGAACTCGGGTGCGCGGTTTGTCACGTTGCGGGGGCTGCTGATCGACTCGCACCCGATCTGCGGCAGATGGCGGCGGACGTTTCCGACAGCCATCTGCTTGAGTCGCTGCTCTATCCCTCCCGCGAGATTACCAAAGGCTTCGAACTCTCGGTGGTGCAAACCATCGATGGCAGGGTGCTGCCCCTGCGGGTCGTGGGCGAACGAGACGGGATGCTGCTCGCGCGGTCAGCCCAAGCCCCTTATGAGCCTGTCCGGTTGCCTGTGGCCGAGATCGAAGAGCGGGCGGTCAGTGCCGCTTCAGCGATGCCTGAGGGGCTCCCCAACCAACTCCGGTCGCGGCAAGAGTTTCTTGATCTGCTGCTGTATCTGTTTGAGCTGCGCGATCGAAGGGTTGAAGGAGAGGCCCTGGCAGACGCGACTGCCCCAGGGCAGGTGCCCGATGACATCCAGGGCGCGGTGTTGTTTGATCGCTACGGCTGCCGTGGCTGCCACAGCGATCAGAAGTGGCGCACGATCACGGCCGGTGGTGTGTCGCCTGACCAGGCTCCAAGCCTGAACGATCTGCGGCAGCGGTTTCGACCTGAGGCACTCGTGCGCTACCTCACCGATCCGCAGGCCGCCAAGCCGGGGGCCCGTATGCCCCATCTGTTGGCGAATGAACCTGCGGACAGGCGGGAACAGATCGCCCTCGAACTCACGCACTATCTGCTCTCACGTGGGGAGCACGCGTTTGTCGATCAGCCGGTCGATGCCGACCGCGCTCAACGGGGGGGCGAACTCTTTCACCGCGTGGGCTGTGTGGCCTGCCATGCCCCGCTTGATCCCGAAGGGCAGGAACTGTTGGCAGCAAGCTCAGTGTCACTCGAGGGCGTGGGAGATCGCTGGAGTGTGCCGGCGTTGATCGCGTTTCTCGAGGAGCCGACGGCGATTCGCCCGGGAGGCCGCATGCCCAGCCTGCAGCTGACGCATGAGGAGGCGGTGGATCTCGCACACGCCTTGCTGGCCACGTCGAGTGAAAGCACCGCGTCTGCGGCCTGGGCGATCGAGGCCGAACTCGCCCGCGCTGGCGAAGCACAGTACCAGCGGCTCCGCTGCAACGCCTGCCACGAGCCACCAGCGGATCGAGCCTTGCTGGAGGTGCCGATTCGTGACGGTCAGCAGGGGTGCCTCTCCGGTCATCGCGGGGAGTGGCCGCTCTATACGCTGACGGAAGCCGAGCGACGACTACTTGTGAACTTCTGCAGCACTCCTGAGCCGGTGGAGCCACAGCCCATTGTGTCGGCCATGGCGACGCTCCGGTGTTACGCCTGCCATCAGCGAGACGGTCTCGGCGGCGTCGACCCCGATCGCGATTCCTATTTCACCACCGCCGACTTCAACCTCGGGCAGCAGGGCCGACTCCCGCCGCACCTCACTGGCGTGGGGGAAAAACTCCGACCGGAATGGTTGCGGCAGGTGCTCGTCAGCGGACGCTCGGTGCGGCCCTCGATGCACACGCGCATGCCAAGGTTTGGCCTGCCGCAGGTGGAGCCGCTGGTGGGCTTGCTCACGGCAGCGGATGACCAGCCCGACCGCGAGTGGCCACGCGAAGCGGACCCCAAGGAGTTGCGGGAGGCCGGCCACCAACTGGCGGGCACGAAAGGCCTCAACTGCATCGCCTGCCACACCTTTCAGCGGAAGCCGGCGGCCACGATGTCGGCAGTTGATTTGACGGAAATGACCGAGCGGCTGCAGCACGACTGGTTTGTGGCATACATGTTCAACCCGCAGTTGATCAGTCCGGGCACCGTGATGCCGTCGTTTTGGCCGGGTGGCAAAACGGTGCGCGAGCAGATTCTCGGCGGCGATCCGCAGCGTCAGCTGGCAGCTTTGTGGACGTATCTGGAGGAAGGGCGGCAGGCGAGGGCTCCCGAAGGGCTTGTGGTTGAGCCGCTACGATTGGTGGCCACAGATGAAACCGTGATGCTGCGGCGAAGCTGGCCGGGCGTTGGCAAGCGGGGCATCGGCGTGGGCTACGTCGAACAAGTGAATCTCGTGTTTGATGCCGAGCAGATGCGGCTCGCGATGCTCTGGAAGGGAGAGTTTGCTGATCCGGGCGGCGTGTGGCGGAGCCAGGGGCATGGCACGGTGCGGCCGCTGGGAGGGCCGGTCGTCAAACTCGGCGAAGGGCCGGATCTGACGAATCCGGCGCGGCCTTGGGTGGCGAGCGACAACGAGCGTCGGCCGCCGGGCGCGGGATTTCTTGGATACGAACTCGACGAACGCCGACGGCCGCGGCTGCGCTACCGTGCGGCGGACATGACGGTGGAGGAGTTTTTCTGTGGCACCGCGGAGCAGACGTTGCGGCGGACCGTCGTCCTCACCGGAGACAACCTTGAGGGTCCGCGACAGTTCCGTCTGCTCGTGGGGGCCGCAATCGAGCCCACCTCGCCAAATCGCTGGCAGTCAGACACGGGGCTCTCGGTCACGCTGATCGGCGGCAAGGGAGTGACGCCACAGCTGGTGGCAACCGAGCCGGAACAGGAACTGCGTGTGGAGTTGCCTGCTGGGAAGGTTTCAACAACGCTCGAGATGGAGTACGCCTGGTGAGATACGTGCGACAGGCCATGATTCCGCTGTGCCTTGCGGTGCTGACTGCCACGCTGTTGCGGCCGGCGGCGGCGGAGCCGCTCGGTGAATACTGGGGCACCGCCGAACGCGAGGAGGCGTACTACCGGATTGTGGATGTGCCTGTGCCAGAGGCGCTGGCGCTTGAGTGTGGCAGTTTTGACGTGCTTCCCGACGGCAGGCTCGCGATCGGCACGCGGAGGGGAGAAATCTGGCTGGCTGACGGGGCGTTTGACACGTATCCGCAGCCGACGTTTGAGCAGTTCGCCAGTGGCCTCGATGAGGTG
>JBMTLP010000361.1:0-4023 GCA_049433245.1 Pirellulales bacterium | reverse complement strand
CCCATGCCCTCGCCGCCCATGCCGCCCATGCCCCCCATGCCAGACTCCATGAGGTCTTCCGCCCCCATGCGGGCCGGGAGCGATCGCACGATGGCGGGCACCGAGTTCTGATAGAGCTCTCGAAGCGTCAGCGGGAGGTCCCCCTCCGGCTCAAGTCGATCGACGTAACGCAAGAACTGCGGACCGAGCGAGTCGGGCCACACCCGGATCTGCATCTGCTCTTGATACGCCTGATCCCAAGACCGCCAGGTGTCCTGCCGAATGCCCAGCGTTTGCTGGCTGATCTCGTCGGCCCATGCTTGATTGGGATGGGGCGTGGTCGACCGCACCGACTGCACAGCACTGATCTTCGACTGGATCGTGCTCTGCTTGTCGTCGATTTTTTTCGTGATGTCGCTGTTGGCAAGCACGAACATGGGCACGACAAGCAAAGGCACGAGGACCGCCAGGATCCAAAAGTGGTGCTTGCCTATGGCGGCCGCAACCGGCTGCACGTTTTCAGGAAGTTGCATGATGCCCTCGCCGTTCCCCGATCACTCGTCGCTATCGCTTCTCGAGCGGCGGCCTCCGAAAGACCGTGAACCGCCACCGCCTCGCCGCCCCCCGCCCCCGGATCCACCGGCCTCTGCATCCAACTGAGGTGCTCCAGGCACCTGCGGCACCCACACGAACTGCACCACAAAGTCGTATCGTTTCAGTTCGACCACGGGATCTTCTTCCTCACTGTCTGCGATCCCCTCGCCCGAGCCACCTGCAGAAGAAGGCCGGCTTGAGGAGCCCATGCGGGAGCCTCGCCCGAAGCCACTCGAGCCCATGCCGCTGCCCATCCCCATCATGCCGTCTTCACCCATCATGCCGACCCCTGTCGACAGGCCACCATCGGCGGCGAGCAGCGGATTCACCACCTGCACAGGCTGGATCGTGGACGACGTGACCAGGACCGGATAGGCAATCCCGAAGTCCTCAACCGATACGGTCTGCCCCGCCAACGGCCCCACATCGACCGTCACCTGAGGGCCTTCACCTAGCAGGTTTTTGATGAGCGTATCTCGCACAAACTGAGCACTCTGATTCGGCTTATGGCGGCTTTCGTTGTGGTAGTGGTGCCCAACCAGCTCGATCACCCAGCCAGGACCAGAAGGCCCCGGATCATCTGCTGCATCGCCGTTGTCTGCCTTGCCTCGGCTGGACGCAGTCGTAGCCGCCGCAGGTGCCGCTTCTTCAGCCTCCGCGGTCTGCTCTGCGGTTGCCGCCTCACCCTCGGTTGCTACAGACTCGCCCTCCGTGCCTTCGGCAGCTGTCGCAGCGTCGTCTTCGAGCTCGGGCTCATCCAGCACGATGCCGTCTTTGGGGTGCGTCTTTTCCCACTGCTCTTTGACATCCGTGAACCATGTCGAAAGGTCGGCAAAGTACTCGAGGTCTACCTTATCTATGTGCACTTCGTTGCGATCCTCCGGATCTTCTGGGATCGCATCCGGCGGGTCGTGGGGCAGCACCGACCGCAAGGCCCTCAGCATCTCCAGCGTTTCAAAACGACGATGGGCAACCTTGAGAAAGATCTGCTGCCCCTGCACCGCGGCGTCGCGATCCTGTTCCGCTTTCGTCACGGCAGACTTCGCAGTTTGTGACGAACTTGCCGCCTGGTCCGCACTTCGCAGGGGCGCCTCGTAAATCGAGTCCGCGTAGCTGTTCCATGTCACGATGTTGCCGGCGTAGCCCACAAAGGCTGTCGTCAGCAGCAACAGGAGGGCGGCCACGGTCATCGGCCGTTTTGAGAGAATCAGCCGATCTCGAAGGATCTGCTTCGGCATCAACGTGGTCTTCATCTCCGCCAAGCCCAACCCCTGGGCGGCGAGGCCGTAGCAGGTGCCGAAGGCGAGTCGGTTCTCACGGAAGGTCGCAGCGCCGGTCACGGCACTCCCGGTCAGCTTTTCGAACTTCTCCAAACGAGCAACATCGAGACCGATCTGCTTCCCCACGAAATCGCTCAAACCGCGAAGTTTGACCGCATTGCCAAGGAGAAACACCTTGCCAATCGTGGCGGTCTTGTGCGTGCCCGTGAAGTAGTTGAGCGACCGCTGAAGTTCTGCAGAGAAGTCGTTAAACACCGGCCTCATAGCGAGAAACACATCTTTAGCGTTCTCGGCCCGAACCGCGTTGCGTTTGAGATGCTCCGCCTTGGCAAACGTCAACTTCATGGCGGCCACAATGGCTTTGGTGAAGTTGCTTCCCCCGATCGGAATGCTCCGCTGCCAGATCTGCAGCCCGTTGGTGACCACGAGATCGGTGCTATCGACGCCAGTGGAAACCACCACCGTAAACGGCTGAGGATCATCCGGATCGAGTTCGGCGACCGGAGGCAGCTGGTCAAACATCACCATGTTCGCCAAGGCAACCGGTGCCAACTGCAGAATCTCAACATCGATGCCCACATCGGTCAGGGGCTGGAGCGCCTTGTAAACCTGCTCCCGCTTCATGGCGAAAATCGCCACTTCGGCATCGATCACGAAGCCGGCTTCCTCCATCCCGCCGGGCAGTCGCTGCCAATCCCAAACCACCTGATCGAGCGGAAAGGGAATCTGCTGCCGTGCCTCGTACTGCACGATATCCGGGATCTTCTTCGCCTCAATCGGCGGCAACTTGCTGTACTTCGTCAGGCCCGACTGCCCAGGAACGGAGAGCACAACCTTGTCTTCATGGAGGGCATGCCGAGAGAGCAGCTCCTGCAGCGCATTTCGGATGAGTTCGACCCGATCCGCTTCGGGGTCGGAAAGGAGCATCGGGTACTCGATGTACTCAAAGGCCACGGCTTCGACTGCCGCGCCCTCGGCTCCCACGGTGCACCGCAGGGCTTTGAGCCCGCAGGTGCCAATGTCAATTCCCCACACGTGTCCGCTGCGAGCCATGAGATCGATTCCGCAGATGAGTCAATGGTGAGTCGACGACCACCCACCACAATTTGGACGATACCGTGCCGAGATTCGTTCTCGGCAACGGAGTTTACCTGTTCTGAGACTCCTTGCCGCGACCAGTTCCCCCGCCGGGGTACGCCCAGTCCCCGAACTTCTGTCGCAAAGCCTTCCCAAATGACAATTTATGGACGAAAAACGATCAAAGTCAAACACCAACGGGCCTCTCCTGAAATGCTTCGCGCCGCGAGGCTCCCGGCGGGGTAGCGTAGAGCGGCGGCGAGGTGCGAAGGGTCCGCCACCACGAATCCTGCTAGGAAGAACACACCAGCATGACTCACGAGCGGATTACCGTTCTCCTCCCCTGCCATTCGCTTGAGGACTTTCCCGTCTGGAGCCGAGGCGACGAAGCGGAAGACCTGCTCGCCGCGTGGACCGCGGCTTGGCACCCCGCTCTCGTGGCGGGCGTCGGCAAGATGCCGTCGTGGCGGGGAATCGATCGACCGGCCGACGGCCTTGTAAACAGCGTGGCGATCGTACCGGCTGCGTTCGACCACCGCTTTGACGTCACGAGCCACGAATCCGACCCCGCGGATCAGGTCGCGCTCACAACGGCTGCCGTTCGTCATCTCTCTGACGTGGACGCGATCTCCATGGAAGCGGCCCGCCTGCTCGGCGTCTCGGAGCACCATGCGGCCGCCCCGCACGATCTGGTGGAGGATTTCTATGCCGTCGGGCTCGCCTGGCTGCTCGCCGAGCTGCTGTCGCGGCGGATGCGTTCGCAGTCGATGCCCGAGAAAGATGCCTTCGCCACGGAACTCGTCGCGGCAGCGAAGGCTGCGGTAGCCGGCGACACCGACGCCTCCAGTCAACACCTCGACGCCTGCCATCGCCACCTAGAAACCGCTCGGTCCCACTACTACCCCGTCGATGTGTGGCTGCTCGATCTGCTGCTGGTCGTGGGTTCAACCCTCGATGAACGCCTCGACCCGGAGTTGGCCTCGCTCTCGCCGTCAGGGCTGATCGCGCCGGGCGTTCTGATTGATCAGCTCGCCGCGACCCGCCCAGACCGGGCCGCAGCGCTTCGAGAAGCGGTCGCCGCAGGACGCGTGGA
>JBMTLP010000360.1:0-4048 GCA_049433245.1 Pirellulales bacterium | reverse complement strand
CGACTGCTCGTGAGGTAGTCGATGGCGGCGACCACGTCGTTCGGTGTGCCAAGCCGCCCGAGTGCGGTGCGTCGGATGATGCGACGACGGTTTTCCTCTGAGAGAGAGTTGGACAGGTCGGTTTCAAGAAAGCCGGGAGCCACCGCATTGACGCGAATCCCGCGTGGCCCAAGCTCGCGAGCCAGGCTCACGGCGAAACCCTCCAAGCCGGCTTTTGTGGCCGCATACACCGACAGCCCTTGCGATCCGGTTCGAGCCACAACCGACGACACCACGACCACCGACGGCACGTCGTCGGGTCTCGCCAAGAGCATCTGCCGGACTGCTTCGCGAACCAGCAGGATGCTGCCGCGGAGGTTGACCGCGAGCATCGCCTCGATCTCGTCATCGCGCATCGTGGCCAGCACACCTTCGTGGGCAATCGCGGCATTGGCGATGCAGTGGGTGATCCCACCAAACTGTTCCGCCGCGGCGGCCACGAACCTGCGGAGATCTTCCGCATTGGCGAGATCGAGGCAAGTCGTGAGCAGGTGCTCGGGATGCTGCTCAGCGAGGGTGCGCAGTGCGGGGGAGCCCGATCGTGAGAAGGTGGCGACCGAATCACCTCGAGCGAGGAGGCGTTCGACCGTTGCCAATCCCAGGCCGCGGGAGCCGCCAGAAATAATCGATGTGGGCATGGAGGAAACTCAAACCTATCGACGAGGAACCTTGCCCGCTGGCGTGGTCGCGATCTGATCTGTAAACGTGATCACCCTGGGGAGGGCATGAGGCTCGAGCTCGCTCCGGCACCGCTCGAGCATCGCCTGGCGAAGTTGGTCTGGCAGAACCTCGGGAGCGAGGACGAGTTCAACCGCCACGAGCTCACCAGTAATCGGGCTCGCAACTCCATGCACGCGTGCGTCCACCACGCCTGGCACCTGACGAATGACTTCTTCAACCCGCTTCGGGTAGACCTTCGCACCTCCCACGACAATCACATCGCTGCGACGTCCCACAAACTCGAACCGATCTCCACGCTGTTCCACCAGGTCGCCAGTGGCCACCTCGGCGGTGTCGCGGGAGAGCTGCACCAGGAGTTCGCCGTCTCGTCGTGTTGAGAGCCGCGCTCCGCCAGGCAGGGGCTTGGCCATCCAGCGGGCTGGAAAGCCGGGCAGGCCGTCGCGTACCTGGAAGATTTCACCCAACTCCGTCGTTGCGTAGATGTGCGTCACCCGTGCCGATGGAAACGTGTGCTTGATCTGCTCCAGCAGCGAGCCATCAACGGCCTCACCGCCGAGAGTGATCCGTTCCAGGTGGCACTGAGCCAACAAAGCAGGGTCGGCAGACGACAAGACCCGACGGAGCAGGGTTGGGGTGGCAGGCAGCACCGTCACGCAGTTCTCGACGATCGAGCGGGCAACCACATCTGGGTCGCGGCTGTCAGGGATGACGACGCAGCCCCCGGTGAGGATGGCCTGCAGCCATACCTGGATGCCCGCCCACCGCTTCGGATCGTAGGCGAGCAGCCACGCTCGGGTGTGCCACTGTTCGGAGAGCCTCGCGGCCGAAAGCAGCGAATCCCAAGAGTGGTCAACAATCTTGGGTGGGCCACTGGTGCCGCTCGTCGCCACCCAGATTGTTGGCGCCACGTTCTCGAACTCGCCTCGCGGCACCGGTCCATTCGTGGGTAGAGCAACCGACAGGGCATCGTCGATGGGCAGCCAATCCTCGAGTTCGTGTCCTGAGTCAGCCGCGTCGTCGGAGAGGATCGCGAGCGGCACGTGCTGCCGACCACAAGCAGCTGCGATCACGATCAGCGATTCGACGAGTTCGGTCCGCGCTACCACGCCAACTGGCCGGGCTTCATCAAGTTGATGCTCAAGCGTGCGGACCCGCGTCGCCAGGGTACCGTAGTCGATCGTCGTGTGGTGGGGCGTGCCACTGCGGCAGGTGAGCGCCGGGCGGTGGGGAGCGACCGACGCCATCGTCGCAATGGCGGTCGCCAAGCGATCCTCAACCGGGCTCTCGAGGATGCGACGCAGGTCTGCATCAGAGAGCGAGGGGGAGGGAGATCCGGTGGGAGTGAGTGTGCCAGTCATCGTAACTCTCGTGACTTCCCGAATCCCACCTCTGCTGTCGGCAGGTTACGGGCGACTTTGGTCGGGTGGAATGGCGGGCGACGGAAGGGCAACGCTTGCGGACGCGTTCTCGTAGATCAGGCAGAGGTCGGCGAACGTCCGCAGCGATGGACGGCCACCTCCAGGGGGCATCGTGCGAAAAGGATCCAGGCCGAGGCTTCGCTCCAGCATCACGATCGTTTGGGCGAGGTCCAGCGAGTCGAGGCCGAGGTCGCCGGAGAGCAACGACATCGGCTGGATCTCGGCGGCAGTTCTGCCCGTGTCGCTGAGCACGGATCGGATAGCGGTCGCGATGGTGTCGTGGAGATTGGCTGGCATGGCGGTGGGTCCAGTTGAATAGTAGCCCAAATCATCCGCCGTGACACCGCCTCGGTGGTGCCCAAAACGCCGAGCTGAGGGTTCCACTCAGGGTTGTCGCATCAGCGTGTCGGCAATCGTCTCTTTGGTCACTGGCGCGATCACTCCGTGCTCAGTGATGATGCCTCGGATGAGACGGGCAGGCGTGACATCGAAGGCAGGATTGGCCGCGGCGGCCCCCTCTGGGGCAGCCTGTACCCCCAGCGGTTTTTTCACCTCGTCTTGGCTTCGCTCCTCGATGGGGATCTCGTCTCCAGAACTGAGTGACAGGTCATAGGTGCTGGAAGGGGCGGCGACAAGAAACGGAATGCGGTTGGCTTCGGCCAGCACCGCGAGGCCATACGTGCCGATCTTGTTGGCGACGTCGCCGTTTGCCGTGATGCGGTCTGCTCCCACGATCACGCTGGAAACGCGGCCGCTCTTCATCAGGTGTGCCGCGGCGGAATCCACCAGCACAGTCACAGGGATGCCTCGCTCGACGAGTTCCCATGCCGTGAGCCGGGCACCTTGCAGGAGCGGGCGGGTTTCGTCGGCAAAGATCTCAAACCGTCGACCCTGATCCCAGGCCGTGGTGATGGCCGCTAGGGCAGTGCCGTCTCCACCGGTAGCCAAGGCCCCGGTGTTGCAGTGGGTGAGCACGCCGCCTGCAGGAAGTACGCTCGCCCCATGCCGCCCAATTGCTGCGCAGAGTTGGCGATCCTCCTCGTGAATGCCTCTCGCCTCAGCCAACAACACACCCGCGAGCAGCGCCGTTGGCGACTCTGGTGGCAGGGTCGCGAGCACGGCGAGCGACCGCTCTACAGCCCAGCGGAGATTGACGGCCGTGGGCCGCGCGGTAGCGATCTCTTCGGCTTGAGCGAGCACGTGGCTGAGAGCTGCCTCGGAAGTAAGATTGCCACGGAGAGCTTCCCCTGCTGCCACCACGAGGCCGTAGGCACCGGCGATGCCGATCGCGGGCGCGCCACGGACACGAAGCATGCGAATCGCTTCGATCACAGTGGGCACGTCGCGGCACACGACCTGTTCGCGGCGAGACGGGAGCAAGGTCTGGTCGAGAATCTCGAGGTGTCCGTCTTCACCTCCAACCCAACGCACGGATTCCGGCACACGACCGCTCCGCGACGGCTCTGAAGACGTATTCGACTGGGACGTCACGAAGCTCACTCCAACAGGTGACATGTGCGGTTTAAGAAAACGGATGGGCGGCACACTTCATCCCAAACGCCGCGGCCACAGCACTGCTCAGGAGTTCCCCGCTGAGCACGTTGACCGCGGAGGCGATCGCTTCGGACGACTTCGCCGCCGCGATGACCCCCTGTTCCGCAACCTGAAGCACATACGGCAAGGTGGCGTTGCAGAGTGCGTGGGTGCTCGTTCGGCCAACCGCTCCAGGCATGTTGGTTACGCAGTAATGCACCACCTCATCGATGACGAACGTGGGCTCAGCATGGCTGGTCGGGCGACTTGTGGCGATGCATCCGCCCTGATCGATCGCCACGTCGATGATGACGGCGCCCGGCTTCATGAGAGCGAGGTCGTCGCGCTCGACCAGGTGGGGCGCGCGGGCTCCGGGG
>JBMTLP010000359.1:0-4052 GCA_049433245.1 Pirellulales bacterium | reverse complement strand
ATCGCCACTTCATCGACGATCAAGAGCACGTCGTGGGCCCGGGTCAGCTCCCGCATGCCTCGCAAGAACCCTGGTGGGTGCACCAGGATGCCCCCGGCTGCCTGAACGATCGGCTCCATGATCACGGCTGCAATCTCGCCTGCGTGATGGTCGAGCACGGCTGCCACTCCTGCGAGCGCCGCACGACACCCATCGTCGGGCGTCTCGCCTGGCTGCCGTCGGCACTCCGCCGGCGAAGGTACGCGGATTGCCTCAAAGGTGAGCGGACCAAAGATCGAACCGAAGCGAGCCACTCCCCCTACGCCGATCGTGCCGAGCGTGTCGCCATGGTAGGCCTCGCTCAATGAGAGGTATCTCTGGCGAGTTGGCTGGGCTGGATCCGTCTGCTGCCAGAACTGATAGGCCATCTTCAAGGCGACTTCGATGGCGGTCGCGCCGTCGTCGGAGAAGAAGACCTTCTCGAGGCCGGGAGGGGTGATCTCGGTGAGCCGCTTGGCCAGCTGCACGGTGACGGGGTTTGAGAGCCCAAGATTGGTGGTATGGGCCACCTTCTCAAGTTGTTCGCGGATGGCTCGGTCGAGTCGCGGGTGGTGGTGGCCGTGAACGTTGCACCACATGCTGGAGGAGCCATCGAGGTAGCGGTTCCCGTCCACATCGATCAACGTGGCTCCCTCGCCACGCTCGATCAGCAGCGGCTCGTATTCCGCCATCTGCGTAAAAGCGTGCCAGACGTGGGTACGGTCCCAGGCGGCCAGGGTGGTCGTGTCAGGTGCGTTGTTCATGGAGAGTGACCGGAGTGCCAAGTTCGCCACCAAGGAGCCGAGCGGCCGAGCCTTCAACGACAGCAATTTCAATCACGCCCTGTGAGCCGATAAGGACCACCGCCGAGCCGCGGGCGGCGTCGCCATAGGTTCGCACAGGCTGGTCGATCCACCGCTCGCCGAGGAAGAGACCTCCCGCTGCCGCGACGGTAGGCCACATCGTGGCAGGCAGGTTGGTGAGTAGGTTGCCGAAGTGATCGATGAAGCAGACTTCGCCGCGGATGCCTTCTGCCACTCGCGTTGGCTCGCTCGTGCCAAGCTGCACGAGTGAGGTCAATGGTGTGCCTAGCGATGTCGGGGCTTGACCCTCGAGCAGCTGGCAGGCGGTGGCGGCCACGATATCGCGACCGTGAAAGGTGGCTGAAGCAGCGGTGGGAACAGGAAGCACTCGCGCGTCGTCGAGGGGCGCTGCCGCGAGGGCGTGCGTGAGCAGGCCATTGTCGGGAGCCAAGAACTGATGCCCTCCGAGCGATGCCCACACGATGTGGCGGGCCGTGCCAACACCGGGATCGATCACAGCCAGATGCAGGCTTCCCTGTGGAAAAACCAGGCAGGCTTGGGCGAGGAACCAACTCGCTCCACGGATGTCGTGCGCGGGGAGATCGTGAGCGAGGTCCACGATCGTGCAGGGTGTGCGAGCCTGCAAGAGCCGAGCCTTCACTTGCGCCACATACACACTGCCGCTGCCAAAGTCGGTGGTCAGAGTGACGATCCGCTGCATCCGCTTCCGCCTCGGACGAGCTCGCCCCGTCCGCCGCCGCTGTTATGGCATGCCCCGGATGATTTCGATGCAGAGCGCCCGCACCTTGCCGGGATTCACGTTGGGGTTCTTCTTCTTGGCCTGCCCAATCAGGCCCGCGGCAGCCTGTTCCTTGCCACCCTGCACGTCGGCGACGATCTTCGGGTTGGCCTCGACGAGTTCGCGGCAGAGGGTCATCAGCTCGTCATCGTCGACTGAGGCGATACCCATGGCGCTGACCACGTCGTCGGCCGAGCGGCCGCTCGAGATCATCTCGGCAAAGATTTCGCGGCCGCGGGACGTATCGAAATCACCCTTCTTGACTCGGCTGATCACGTCAGCCAGGCCGGTCGCTGGCACAGGGAAATCGGCAATCGCGATCCCTCGCTCGTTGAGCGTTCGCAGCACATCCTGCTGCATCCAGTTACTGGCAACTTTGCCATCAGAGACAAGCTGAGCGAGTGTCTCGTAGTAGTCGACCAAGGCCCTGCCCTGCCCCACGAGCACGTCGGCGTCGTAGGCTGAAATCTGCCAGGTCTCTTCGAGTCGCTGCCGCAGGGCTCGGGGGCTTTCCGGCATGCCACGGCGGACCTCGTCGATCTGATCGGCCGTCAGCGTCACCGGCACCAGATCAGGCTCGGGGAAGTAGCGGTAGTCGCTCGACTCTTCCTTGTGTCGCTGTCCTCGCGTGATTCCGGCCGCATCGTCCCAGCCGCGGGTCTGCTTAGGAGCCGATCCCAGTTCCTTACCGGTTGCCTGCCACTCTTCGTATTGCCTGGCAACTTCGTAGGTCAGGGCCCGCTCGACCGAGCGGAAACTGTTCATGTTTTTGATTTCGACGATCGGCGTCTTGGCGATGCGGCCGCCGTCGCACGGGATGTGCAGATTGACGTTGGCGTCGACGCGGAGGCTCCCCTCCTGCATGTTGCAGTCGCTCACCCCGAGGTAGACCAGCAGCAGACGCAGCTCGTTGAGCCAGCAGCGGGCTTCGGCAGCTGATCGCAAGTCCGGCTGGCTGACGATTTCAAGCAGCGGCGTGCCGGTGCGGTTGAGGTCGATCCGGCTGTCGGCCGTGCCGGCTGACTCGTCGTGCATGCTCTTGCCCGCGTCCTCTTCCAAATGAACGCGGAGAATGCGAACCATGCGAGGTTCGAACGCCCCCTTCGGATCAATCGCCTCCAGTTGGCCGTGCTCAGAGAATGGCAGGTCAAACTGGCTGATCTGATAGCCCTTGGGCAGGTCGGGGTAGAAGTAGTTCTTCCGATCCCACTTAGTGAACTCAGCGATCGTGCAGTTGAGCGCGGTCGCCGCCCGAACGGCGAGTTGAAATGCCTCGCGGTTCATCACTGGGAGTGAGCCTGGCAGTCCAAGGCACACCGGACAGGTGAGCGTGTTGGGCGGTGCGCCGAAGCGGTTTTCGCAGCTGCAAAAGAGCTTCGTCTTCGTGAGGAGCTGGACGTGCACCTCGAGGCCGATGATGGTCACGTACGGCGCGGCAGTGTCGGTCGTGTCGGGCATGGCTGGCGACGGTGGTTCTCAGGCAGTTGGCGGGCGACGGCGGTGCCATTCGGTCAGCCGCTGGAAGCGATCGGCGGCTCGCAGCAGGAGGGGTTCCGCCAGAGCAGGACCTTGCAGCTGGTAACCAACCGGGAGCCCCGAGCCGGTGAATCCGCAAGGGAAGGAAATGCCACAGACCCCGGCGAGGTTGGTCGTGACCGTGTAGAGGTCGAGCAAGTACATCGCCAGCGGATCGTCGGTCTTCTCGCCGAGCGGGAAGGCTGGCGTCGCAGACACCGGGCCGCCGATCAGGTCGACCTTGGAAAAGGCTTCGAGGTAGTCCTGGCGAATGAGCCGGCGAACCTGCAGAGCCCGCTTGTAATAGGCGTCGTAGTAGCCTGCTGAGAGGGCGTAGGTGCCGAGCATGATCCGCCGCTTCACCTCAGGACCAAATCCCTCGGCGCGACTTCGGCAGTACATTTCCACCAGCGGCGAATCAAACGCATCACTGCGGCAAGGTTGGCTGGTACGGTGACCGTAGTGCACGCCGTCGTAGCGAGCGAGGTTGCTCGAAGCCTCGGACGGGGCGAGCAGGTAGTAGGTGGCCACGCCGTACTTGGCGTGTGGCAGGTCAATGTCGTGGATCGTGGCTCCTGCGGCCTCGAGCACACGGAACCCCTCCTCCACGGCTGCAGCCACTTCGGGGTCGAGCCCTTCACCAAAGTGCGCCGGCACACGACCGATCCGCACGCCTGCAAGCGGCTCTTCAAGCATCTGCGTGTAGGCTGGCACCGCCTCGTTAAGCGATGTGGAGTCGAGCGGGTCGTGGCCTGCGATCGTTTCCAGCACGAGGCCGCAGTCGGCTGCGGAATGCCCCATCGGCCCGATCTGATCAAGGCTCGAGGCAAATGCCACGAGGCCACGGCGGCTGACACGGCCGTAGGTGGGCTTCAGCCCGGTCACGCCACAGAGGCCGGCCGGTTGCCGGATGGAAC
>JBMTLP010000358.1:0-4056 GCA_049433245.1 Pirellulales bacterium | reverse complement strand
CCGGCTGGAGGAGGTGGCGACTGCCGTCACCTTGTTTGGCCGCACCCTCGATGTGTGGTGCCGCATGCCGCTGGGGCGGCTGGCTGCTGAGCTTGCCTCCATCTCACTCACCGACCAGCAACGACTGATCGCCGACGATCTCCTGCGTGAACTTCGCAGCCGCGTCGAGTTCTTGGTGGATGTCGGCCTCGACTACCTCGATCTTGCCCGTCCGGCCGGCAGCCTCTCTGGCGGTGAAATGCAGCGGATTCGGCTTGCCGCACAGGTGGGCAGCGGCCTGACCGGAGTGCTCTACGTGCTCGATGAACCGACGATCGGCCTGCATCCCCGCGACACGCATCGCCTGATCAGAGCGATGACCAAGCTCCGCGATCTTGGCAATACGCTCGTGGTGGTGGAGCACGATCGCGATGTGGTCAATGCCGCCGACACCGCGATCGACTTCGGCCCGGGAAGCGGTCGCGAGGGAGGGAGCGTGGTGGCCCAGGCAGCTCCGACGGCACTCGTCGGCGACAGCAAGAGCATCACGGGCCCGTACCTTGCCAAGCGGCGGGCTCATGAGCCTGCGATGGCCGCCAAGAACCACACCCGCCGTGAGCCGGCCGGCTGGCTCACCGTGGAAGGGATTCGGCACCGCACGCTCCGCGACCTCGACGTCGCCTTTCCGCTTGGGGTGCTGGCCGCCGTGACCGGTCCCAGCGGTTCCGGCAAGACCTCGCTCGTGCTGGAAGTGCTCTCCAAGGCACTCGCTCGCCGGCTGCACGCGTCCCGCGAGCAACCGGGCGCTCACCAAGCGATCCGTGGCCTGGAAAACATCGACAAGGTGATCCTCGTCGACCAGCAGGCGATCGGAAACACGCCAGGCTCCACACCAGCGACCTACACCGGTGTCTTCGATCCCATCCGTCAGCTGTTTGCCAAGGTGCCTGAGGCCCGCAAGCGCGGCCTTACGCCGCGTGACTTCAGCTTCAACGTGGCAGGTGGTCGCTGCGAACACTGCGACGGACTTGGTCAGCGGCGGGTGGAGATGCACTTCCTACCCGACGTGTGGGTGGAGTGTGAAGCCTGCCGCGGTCGCCGCTACTCCTCGGAAACACTCGCCGCCACCTGGCACGGCAAGTCGATCGCCGACGTGTTGGAGATGAGCGTGGCCGATGCGGCGGCCTTCTTCGCCACCGCGCCACAGATCGCGCGAATCCTCAACACGCTCGTCGATGTGGGGTTGGGTTATGTGCGGCTTGGCCAGCCTGCCCCACAACTCTCCGGTGGCGAGGCGCAGCGGGTGAAACTCTCCCGCGAACTCGCCAAGCCAGGCACCGGCAGCACGCTCTACATCCTCGACGAGCCCACCACCGGCCTGCACTTCTCCGACATCGAGAAACTCCTCACGGTGCTCGAGCGACTCGTCGACGGCGGCAACACCGTGATCGTCGTCGAGCACAACCTCGAGGTGATCGCGGCAGCAGACTGGGTGATCGACATGGGTCCCGAAGCGGGCGATGGTGGCGGACGCGTGGTTGTGGAGGGTCCACCCGAAGACATCGTCATCCACGCACAGCGTTGGAGGCAGCAGCAGTCGCAGCCCACCGGACAGGGCCCCGCAGGCACACTCCTGCGGAGTTACACCGGCGAGGCCCTCGATGCGTTTGGGTTGGAGATAGACACGACCTTTGTCGCGGCCGAGACTCCACCGCCGGCAGCCAAGAAACCGCGGGGCCCGGCATCACGGCGTTCGGCAAAACGTGCTGCGAAGCAGTGATGGGGAGCGTGAGCGGCCCCTCAGCGGCTTCCCTGCATCAGTCGTGAAAAGGCGGACTTCACTTTGTCGGTCCAGCCTTCCTCTGCGGCAGACTCGATCGGCTCGGCCTCGGCAACCCTGTCGGCGATCTGCGATGGAGGCTGATGACTTGCCTCGTGCAGCGGCGTGGCCTGCGCTGCAGACGCGCCGCTTGCCGAAGAGGCTCGGTTCACCGCAGCACGGGCTCGCGGACGAATCTGCCCGGTCACCGAGGGATCCTCCGGGCCGATCGGCCCTTCGATCGTGCTGTGAATCAGCCCCTCAGCCAGCAGACGGGCATCGATTTCTGCACCAGCCACCATCGCGTCGCGGGTGTCGGTGGCGAGGTAGTCGTGCGGTGCGTCAACGCTGGCCGACGTCTCGTCCTTGACATCCTCGACGACAGTCCCTGCCCCAAGCGGTCCGAGGGCATCTTCGAAACGGCCCGCATCGGCCACTCCAGGAGCGACTCCCGCCGACGCGGCAG
This sequence comes from Pirellulales bacterium, assembly GCA_049433245.1. Taxonomy (GTDB): domain Bacteria; phylum Planctomycetota; class Planctomycetia; order Pirellulales; family UBA1268; genus M30B53. The sequence goes on along the minus strand of JBMTLP010000358.1, from coordinate 1,792 downwards.
TAAGCAGCATGGAACCTGTCACCATCGCAGCCGACCATCTCATGCTCAACCTCTCTCCGTGCAGCGTGAAGAACTCTTAGCCGATCTCCCGGCGACCACATCGCGGTCGCCGGGCACTCACCCTTTCGATTACCAGCGAAGCTCAAGCCCCGTGGTCACACCTTGCAGAAACACGCTGCCGTCGGTGGTGATGCCCGAGGTAACAGGGGACGCTGAGATGTCCACCAGTGAGAGCTGCTCGGCAGGCGTTGCCACACCGGAGAGCCAGAAGAAGGAGTAGCCAAGTCGCCAGGCGAGGCAGTCGGTGATCCACCAGGCTCCATTGATCCCGAGTTCACCAAAGAAGGCTACCTGGTCGGCAGCAGACCGGGCTGAACCAGCATAGGGTGGCTGTGATGAGACCGATGCTGAGGTGCTTTGGTAGGCGGTGTTGTAGTAGACACCCGCCTTGCCAAGGCCGTTGACCTGAAACCCGCGGGGACCGTTCCAGAGGAGTACGTCGGCCCCCAGTTGGCTACCGTAGAGGTCGTTACCTGTGTTGACGCCCACGAGGTCTTCACCGAGGAGGTTTTGTGAGCGGACTCCTAGCGTGCTGTTCCACTCAACCCAGCGGAAACCTGCCAGCCAGGTGATCGCACCGGCATGCCGCCGCCAGTTGACCTCCGCAGACTGAATCTCGCCGCTCGAGATCGCCTGCGCTCCGTTGACGATGAACGGAATCGGGCTGGCGAGATCCACCGCCGCGTAGCCATCCGACACATTCGGCGTCTGATACTCGCCGGTGAACGACTGCACGTTGAAGTAGTTGCCCTCGATCGAGTTGCAGTTGTCGAGGTGATAGAAGAGCCCGAACCGTGGGCCCACGGAAGCCGGTGTCTGAAGCTGGTTGGCATCCATGGCCGTCGCCAGCGATGTCGTGGAAATGAACAGCGGCCGGCTCGCGATGTTGTTCTGCCAGAGAACCATCGCGTCGACGGTGGCGGTCCAGCGATCACAGGCCCGTCCCTGACCATGGTGGAACAGGCCAGATGGTTGGCAGTCGTAGCACTCAGGGCCGCAGGCGTCCTGATGATGGCCAAACCCCACCAACTCGATGCCGTTGTCGTTGCCTGCCGCAGCAGTCGACTGCGGGTCCACCCAGGCTGGGATCTGCAGTCCTTCTCCAAACGCCTGCGAAGGTGAATCGGCCGGGGATTCAGCAGCAACCGGCTCGCGGAACTCCGCGGCAGCCACGTCGCCCCCGTCATCGATTGACTCCACCCCCCATTCACTGGCGACCGCACCCGCGTTTGACAGGCCAATCAACAGGCAGGCAGCCCAGCCCGCACCCACGCTGAAACCGTTCCACGCGATTCTCACGGCATTTTCCTCCCTTTTGGAACTATCCCCACAATCGTTTCGGCAGAGGGTCGTGCGGGTCGTGACCAACATCCGGCACGTACCGGTCGCATGCTCTAGGGTGAAGGCGGAGCCTGGGAACTCTGGGCGCTCATCCGTCGGCTGTGTCCGCACCTCAGCAGCCTGCAAGCGGTCTCCGACCGGACCGGGGAGGAAAAGCAGACGAGGAGAACCAACTTTGGAAGGCGCGAGAAGCGGCTGCAAACCGCAGAATTTTCAGAATATTGCTGTAGACCGAATCTTTGACGTCACCGAAATTCGTGGGTAGTTTCGAAACCGTATGTGAGGCAGAGCCGTTTTATGCCTATTTTCATGCGAAATCTGGTCGATGGTGCAGGTGTTCCCGTCACCTCGACTCTTCCGTATGACTGAGGTTGAACGGATGGCGGTTTTG
>JBMTLP010000357.1:0-4061 GCA_049433245.1 Pirellulales bacterium | reverse complement strand
CTCGTCTCTCGTGCCACGCTCCTCGCCAGCGAAGGTCGGTGGCATGAGATCGTGCGGCTCTACGAACCGGAAGTTCGCGCAGGTAGCCTCTCTCCTGAGGTGCGACGGCACTACGACATCGCGGCCATCCACTGCGACATCGAACGACGCTACAGCGAACAGAACTACCGCGGCAAAGTGCAACGCATGCAGGAAGGGGATGCAGTTCGGCTCTACGCAGAACTCTTGGGTCGCATCGGCTCGCATCATGTCGACGAACCCAACTACCAGCGGCTCGTGGAGCGGGGATGCCTGGCGATGGAGGCGGCCCTCGATGATCCGTCCTTCCTGGGTTTTGTAGGCGTCGCCCCGTCCACCGAACGGATCGACTTCTGCTGCCGGCAAGCTGCCGACAGTCTGGCCCGCCGGCCAGTTACCAGCCGCCGCGATGCCGAGATGATGGTCACCTGGATCGCCCGCACAACAGAGCGGACCCTCAGCATTCCCGCTGCTGTGACGGTGATGGAGTTTGCTGCTGCTGCGATGGGTGGGCTCGATCAGTTCTCGTCTTTCTTAACGAGCGGACAACTTGACGACCTCTACAGCCAGATTGATGGCAACTTTGTTGGCTTGGGGGTGGAACTGAAACCTGCTCCCGACGGCCTACTGATCGTCGATGTGATCCGTGGTAGCCCTGCGGCTCGAGCTGGCCTAAAGGCCGGCGATCACCTCGTCGGTGTTGGAGGGCGTTCGATCGGCGGCATGGGCGTTAATGAAGCAGCTGCTCTGCTCCAAGGACCGGAAGGTTCGCTGGTCACGCTCGCAATCCTGCGAGCACCCTCCCCAGCGAGGGCCGTGACTGTACGTCGTGAGCATGTCGAGGTACCGAGCATTGAAGATGTGCAGATGCTCGATCCCATGGCCGGGATTGCCTCCCTTCGCATCAGCTCCTTTCAGAAAACGACCGCCGCAGATCTGGAAACTGCTCTGCGACAGCTCGACGCGTCGGGGATGCGGTCGTTGATCGTGGATCTACGCGGAAACCCAGGCGGCCTCCTTTCCGCTGGCGTGGATGCGGCGGATCTCTTCATCGATCGAGGTCTCGTCGTTGCCACACGCGGTCGCAGCGCCGAGGAAGACTTCAACTACCTGGCAAACCAGGCCGGAACCTGGCGAGTGCCTCTCGTGGTTCTGATCGACGGCGACTCCGCCAGTGCCAGCGAAATCTTTGCCGGAGCCATCCGTGACCACCAACGAGGCACGATTGTTGGCACGCGGAGTTATGGCAAGGGTTCCGTGCAGGGGATCTTCCCGCTGGACGTCGGCGGCATGGGCATGCGGCTGACAACGGCAAAGTTTTTCTCGCCCCAGGGCCGCTCCTACAGCAATGTCGGTGTCGAACCCGATGTGCACGTTCAGACTGCTTTTAAACCCACACTTGGCGAAGCGGTCGAGCCCGCTCAGGACCCCTTCATCATCGCAGCCATGGAAGTGGCACGCTCGCTCACCCAAGCCGGCCAAGCTGGTGCTCCACAAACAGCTGCGGCACGCTGATGCCGGACACCTCACCCACGCCAGACGCGGATCTTGCCTCGGCCATTGACAGTGAGAGCCAGCGACTTGGCCTCGCCGTTCCCGTCGATGCCATGCCTCTGCTGGCCGCCTACGCCTCCGCCCTGTGGCAGTGGAACACGCGACTCAATCTCACGCGACACACCGACGTCGCGCGATTCGTCGCCCGCGACGTGGCAGATGCGGTCGCGATCGCTGGTCACCTCGCCACGTCCGAGCGCGTACTCGATGTGGGCACAGGTGGTGGTGTACCTGGCGTGCTCCTGGCAATCCTTCGCCCCGATCTCGATGTGGAGCTCTGCGACAGCGTGGGCAAACGCGCCTCCGCCGTGGAGGCGATCGTGAAGGAGGCTGGCCTTCGCCTGCAGGTGCATGCCCGTCCGGCTCAACAGATCGTGGCGGAGCAGCGGTTTGACTCCCTTGTCGTGCGAGCCGTGGCGCCGCTGGTGAAGCTGCTCACCTGGTTTGAACCGCTCTCAGACCGCTTCGGTCGGATGCTGATTATCAAGGGACCACGCTGGGAAGCGGAAAAGGGAGAGGCTCGGCACCGCGGCTTGGTGAAGCGTGTACGAATCCGCCGCATTGCGGCCTGGCCCCTGCACGAGACCGACAACGAAAGCGTCCTCCTCGAGGTTCACCATCGCGACATCCCGTCGTGATCCAGGCTATAGGTTCATGCCCAGGAAGCCACCCGACTCATCGACGTGCTGCTGCTCCTGTTGGAGTCTCGCGACTGCCCGAGAGAGATCACCGGCGGCGATGTAACGATCGAACTCAACCTCGACCGCTCGCTTGGCTGAAACCATCAGCCACTCGACGGCAGGCTGCGTGAGCCAATCGCAGGTTTCTCGCTCGAGGGTTATCGCGAGGTCGCTGCCAACCGTCTTCGTATCGCTTTGATCCGTCAGCACGGTGCCTTCGATAGAAAACTCCACCATGCCGATCGCAGCATCCGCGGTCAGTTGAAACCGACAGATGGCATTGGTGAGATAGTACGTATTGCGGGCGCCGTGGACGGCGATTGCGGCCTGGATGCGCTCGAGTTTCCTGCGAAACTTCGGAGACGCATCGATGGGGATATCAAGCCGCCCCAGGCTCCGCAGTGGCTGGCAGTCGAACGAAACGTGCACCGCTGGGGGTGCCACGGAAACCGTTGGTACAGAATCGGAATCGCTCATGATGCCTTCAGCCTATCCGATGGAGGCCGTTCTTCGACATGCCACCTCGCAATCGTGGTTGTGGCTGGTTGTGGTCGCCTGGGCGGTGGGGAGCCTCGGTGCGCCGGATGCGTCTGCAGCCGAAGTGTCGCACGTGCGGCGTCTGATGGGGGTGGAATGGATCGTCACCGTGCACGCAGCTTCGACGGAGGAAGCTGCCGCAGCAGCCGATGCCGCCCTGGACCGGGTCGCGGCCATCGAACAGGTGCTCTCCGATTACGACCCCACGAGCGAAGTCTCCCAGCTGATGGCCACTACCATCCGTGAGCCGGGCCTTCGCGTGCCGGTGAGCGACGACCTCGCCCGCACGCTGCGGGCAAGCCTGGCCCTGACAGAGTTGACCGATGGCGCGTTCGACGTGACGGTCGGCTCGCTGACGACCCTCTGGCGACAGGCCCGGAAAACGGGCAGGATGCCCAATGCGGAGAAACTCGCGGCTGCTCGGGCAGGCACCGGGCCCGGCTCGGTCGTGCTGCACGCAGGCGACCATGATGAGGCGAGCCCACAGCGACCGCGCGTGTCGCTCAACCACCCCAGCACAAAACTCGACTTTGGCGGCATCGGCATGGGCTACGCGATCGATGCGGCCATGCATCTACTCGAGGAACGGGGCATCCATGCAGCAATGATTGATGCGTCGGGGGACATCGCCGTGTCGGGCCCCCCACCAGGTCGCGAGCATTGGCGGATCGCGGTTCCACCCCTGATGCGACAGCCGGCATCCACCGTCTCTGCTGCCGCAAACGAGCAGCAAGCCGTACCGACACTCGCGCTCGTCCACGCCGCGGTGGCCACATCGGGCGATGCCTACCAAGCGGTCGTCATCGATGGTATTCGCTACAGCCATATCGTCGATCCGCGGACAGGTCTCGGGGTCGTGGGCCCAACCGCGGTCACGGTGATCGCCCCAGACGCCACGTCCGCCGACGCGCTCTCCACAGCCCTGAGCGTGCTCGGCCCTCGCGAAGGTCTCCCCCTCGCCGAAGAGCTCAAAGGCGTTGCAGCCAGGTGCTCGTGGGTCGACGGCGACGCGCTCCGCGTCGAATCGTCGGCCCGCTGGGCGAACTTCCTCGAACCCCGCTAAACCGGGCCATCGCTCGGCAGCCGTCGAGTGCAGGCCCCGCTGCGGCCTCGCGACGGCAAAAGTCTCGTCGTCGGGCAGGGGCTGCCCGAAAACTCCTCGAGCTTTCGCCGATCACCAGGCCTCCGCTCCCTCAGCGGCCGTCCTAAAAACGCTTCAGCGAGGGGCGAGCCCGGGCCGAATGAGCCGGCCTTGCAGTCGAGCGCAGCCCG
>JBMTLP010000356.1:0-4067 GCA_049433245.1 Pirellulales bacterium | reverse complement strand
AGACATCATCGTGACTCCACGGGGATAGAAGCAGCTGATCGACGAGTTCCAAGAGTGCCGACGGTGAGCATGCGGTGTCTGTGTGGTCCAGGGCAAGCGCATCTTGTTGACCAAGGCGAAAGTACCGCAGCGGATAATCGCAAGGCAAGCGAGCGGACTCCATCCTCACAGTAAAAGGCAATCAGCCCACGTTGCATGAGACGATCCTGCGATTGCTTGAAGAAGCTGGCGACCTTGATTACGAGGTTCTGGGCCTTCGCCGCCCTACGACGACCAATGAATCCCACGGTCGATCAGAGCGACGGGAGTACTTCGTCCTGCCAGCTCCAGAGTCGCTTCGAGAAGCCATGCCGTGGACCGATCTGCATCCCATCCTCCCCACCAGAGGAGCCTCACCTCGTGCACAATCGACCATTCGTTGGCAAACGCTTCCTGGAAACGCTGCGCTGGGCCCTGGTGCTGAGTTGCCTCTGGGGTGTTTCGCGGGCACATGGCCAGACCGTTGAAGAGAACGCCCCCGCTTTTCGCTTTGAGAAACAGGATGACCGTCTTCAAATCCGGCTCCACGGTCGGCATATCGTCGATTTCGTCTATCAAGACGACGCCATCCTGCGGCCCTACTTTGCCAACGCGCGTCTGACTCATGGCGTGCAGGTGACCCGCAACCATCCGCCCATCAATGGTGAGGATGCCGATGATCATGCCACCATGCATCCTGGAATCTGGCTCGCATTCGGCGACATCAGCCAGCACGACTTCTGGCGGAATAAGGCGTCGATCGAGCACCTGCGGTTTCTCGCCGATCCTGTGACAACCGATGGCGAGATGAGGTTTTCGACGGAGTGCCAGCTAAAGACAGCGGCAGGCCTGCCGCTGGCAACGCTGACAAACAGCTTCGTGCTTTCCGCGTGCCCCCACGGCTGGCTGCTGATTTGGGATGCAGTGATCCGCGCCGATGCGGAGCCGATCATCTTTGGTGATCAGGAGGAGATGGGGTTCGCCGCGAGGATCGCGACCCCGTTCACTGAGAAAAACGGCGGGGTGATTCAGAGTTCCACCGGCAAGGTGACGGCCCAAGAAACGTGGGGGCAGCCTGCCATGTGGTGCGACTACTCAGGTAGCGGCGATGCTTCAGCAGGCATCCTGCTCATGGCCAGCCCTGCCAACTTTCGCGAAAGCTGGTGGCACAATCGTGACTACGGCGTGTTTGTGGCCAACCCGTTCGGTCGTGAAGCGATGAAGCAAGGGCCGCGGAGTGCCCTCAGCGTACCTCCCGGTGAACCACTACAGATTACGTTTGGGGCGTTCATCCACGATAGCCACCCAGTCGACTTCCCTGCTGAGTTTGAACGGTTCCAACGGCGAGTTGCCGCGATGGAATGACTCTCGAGGTTGGGCCTCTCGTAAGATCGCCTGATAGGGATTGGCATCACCCAAAAGTCACTCCAGACGCCGTTAGGTCTGAGGTTGCCAAGAAGACGACTTTGCTAAAATGAGCGATCGCGAGCGGCGAAAGCAGCCGTGAGCACTTTTTATGTAAGGAACGTGATTGGGCTGCCAGAGGGATGGAGATGGGCCTGCAACTTCCCGTGCACGACGAGTTCAACCGCGGGCGGAGAATCTTCTCTGGTGTGTCGATCCTTGTGGCATTCACGCTGCTCATCTGGCAGAGCTATCGGCTGGCGGCGGTGGTGGAGCCACCGGACTGGTGGCTGGTGCTGGTGATGATTGCGGGCGTCGCGGCGGCCTTCTTCAACGCGATTGTGCACGCAACGTCTGCGAACTCGCGTGACCAGGAGTGTCGGGAACAATCCGAATAGGTGGTGCCCGTGTCAACCAAAACTGACGGTGGTGGAACGCCGCAGAAGCCGCATCTCTCGCTTGAGACCAGCGAGCCGATCGGGCTTGGTCGTGGCTGGATCAGCGGCGTGATTGCTGCCGTGCTCGGAGTTGCGGGCCTGGGGGCAGTGCTCTGCTTGCGGTTCCCGGATGTGCTCACGATTCCGCACCTTCGTGAGCACTACCCTGTGGCGGTGATCCGGGGTGTCGTGCATGTGGCCTTGGTGGCGTCGTTTTTGCTGGGGACGGTGAGCGTCTGCCTGCGGGCCAACAAGATGCTGGGCGTGTCGGCGATTGGGCTTACCGCGGTGGCCGCCTTGCTCGGAGGAGGCAGCGCGGCTGGAGGTGAGGCGTCGGGCGAGTGGGGGTTGGGGCTCGACTGGTTTGTGCTCAACCTGATCCTCTACTCGTTGATCTACATTCCGCTCGAGCGGGTGTTTGCCAAGCATCCAGAGCAGCCCACCTTTCGTAAGGAGTGGCGGGTCGATCTGACCTACTTCTTTTTCAACACCTTGTTCATTCAGGTGCTGAGCCTGATGACGATGCGGCCGGCGATGGTGTTCTTCGACTGGGCACGGCTGCCTGCAATTGCCCAGACGGTTTCAGGGCTCCCCGTGCTGGTGCAGGTGCCGATCTGTGTGCTTGTGGCCGACCTGGCCCAGTATTGGGTGCACAGGGCATTCCACACCATTCCTGTGTTGTGGCGATTTCATGCGATCCACCATTCCGCGAAGTCCATGGATTGGCTTGCGGGGGCGCGTCTGCATCTTGTGGATGTGCTGGTGACGCGCGGGCTGACATATGTGCCGATCTATGTCTTGGGCTTTTCAGAGACAGCCATCGGTATCTACGTGGTGATCGTTGCAACGCAGGCTACCTTCCTGCATGCGAACGTCCGTTGGGAGTTTCCTTTTGTTCGGCGGTTTGTGGCGACGCCCTGCTTTCATCACTGGCATCATGCGGCCGAGAGGGAAGCGATCGACAAGAACTTCTCGGTGCACTCGCCTCTGTGGGACTGGGTGTTTGGCACCTACTACATGCCTGGCTGGTGGCCCAAGCGGTATGGGCTCTGCGATCGTCAAGAGATGCCGGCAAGCTGGACACTGCAGCTGATTCAGCCCTTCCGCCGCGACCGGCAGTCATCGGCCACGGACCCAACGTCTTGATGAAGATCGCTGTGATCTGGAACCCGGCGGCTGGCACACTCGGCTCAAGGCGGCGGGCCAAACAGTTTCGTCAACGCTGGCAGGGGCGTGTTACGTGGTTTGACACCCAGTCGCTCGCCGATGTTGGCGAGGCAGTAGGTGAGGCCATGGAGCAGGGCTGTTCGATTCTTGCAGCCGCGGGTGGCGATGGCACCGTTCACGCTGTCGCCAATGCGTTGTTGCTGCTTCCGGAGGCCAGTCGGATCACGCTTGCCGTGGTGCCGGTCGGCACGGCCAACGACTATGCCTACTCGCTGGAGCAGCAGTTTGGCGTATGTGACCTTGATGATGATACGAGCGATCGTGTTGACGTCGGCCAGGCAACGAAAGAATCCACCGGGGAGACACAGTATTTCGTCGAAAGCCTCGGACTTGGGGTGAGCGGCAACGTTGCGGCCGCTGCAAGGGGGATACGAAGGCTCTCCGGACGCTTGCGGTATGGTCTGGCAGCAGTACGGGTGATCAGACGAGGGCTGGTGGCGTGTCCGCTGCACCTTCAATGGGACGAGGACGATCAGTGCACTGAAGAGACGCTGATGCTCACGCTGCTTCTCGGGCAGCGGGAAGGTAATATGGTGTTTGCCCGTGATGCTCGGCTCGATGACGGACTGTTCTCAACGGTGCTGGTGTCGCAGTGTTCGGTGTGGGAAGCCTTGCGGCTGCTGCCGACGTTGCTGGTGCGTGGCGTCCCAGAGAGTCATCCAAGCCTGAAGCGTGGCCTGGCAGGGCGACTACGTGTTGGCTCGAAGAGCCCACTCTCAGTGCATATCGACGGCGAGCCCTTCTGCGATGATGCCGCAGATACTCGCGAGCTGGTGGTGGACCTGCTTCCGAAGCGTCTTGCCGTGAAGGTCTGCCGTTGCTGAGAGAATCGCAGCGACTGACCCGATCGGCAGAGTCGGCCTTGTTCCTCAATCTGCTAGAAGCCCCGACACGAGGCTGCGGCCGGCGATCGTGATTTATCCGAACCCGTTCAGCATGTCCGCCCATGTGGGAGGAAAGTGGAGATCGGAAGAGCGTCGG
>JBMTLP010000355.1:0-4067 GCA_049433245.1 Pirellulales bacterium | reverse complement strand
CGTCGCTGCTAAAGTGCACGGCGGTGACCTTGCCGGGAAGCTCGGCAAGCACGATCGCCGCTGCAGGGGCATCGGTTTGAGGAAGGCCATCGGAGCCGACCGGCACAACTTCGACGGATCGGCCACGCGCGACAGCCAATCGGGTGCGATCATTCGTGTACGCCAGGGCCGTCACCGGCATCCGTCCCGAAAAACCGGGTAGCTTGGGAACGACCAGCCCCATGGAAAGGGGCCGATCCGCTTGCGGAGGAGGGGCGCCCGCCGCGATCCATTCGCGGAGCCCCTGCACGTCGGCTTCGTTCGGTTGAGGGTGGTCCTGCGGCGGCATGTGGTCGTCGCCCGTGCTTTCCATCCGCTGCAGGAGCAGCGACGCTTCTGGATTGCCGGGCACGAGGATGGCCGCTTGTGAGTCGCCGCCAAGCAAGACTTTCTCGAAAGTTTCGACGGAAAAGCCGCTCTCTGGCTCCGTATCGTTGTGACAGCCAAGGCAGGTTGTCCGCAGCAATGGCGCGACCGCCTCTTCATACGTCGGCGCGGCGCTCGCCGCGGAGCAAAAGAGCATCAACGCAACGGCAGTGGGTAGGTTTCGCATGATCCAAGTCTCGCGGGTCCGTGGGGCCGGGGCCGGGCGCTAGGGGCGGAAGACAAACTCACGACTCGTCAGCAGCGACCAGTAAAGGTCTTCCACCACGGCGCGCTTCTCTTCGCTGGCAGTCGCTTGAAGCGTTTCAAGAAAAGCTGACCGCTCTTCACTCGTGGGGAAACGGGAGAGCACACGCAACCAGGCGTCGTCGATGATCACTTCGTTGCTGGGATCAGTCGCCAGGAACTGAGTGAGATAGCCTTCCTTGGAGCTGAGTTTGTCGTTGAGGGTGGAGCCATTTGAGAGATGCAGCACCTGCACGAGGCTGGGTTGGTTGGATCGCTCACACTCGCAGGTGATCTCACGATCGTTGCGCCCAAACGTTTCAAGGAAGTAATTCTTCACGGCTGAGTCGGTGAGTTCGAGGGCCCGCGTGTCGGCTGAGTAGGCATCAACCTTCTGTGTGGAGCCGTCGTTGAGCGCGATTTCCGTGTAGGCGTCCCTAACGTCGGTCACATCCGAGATCGCATCGCTGAGCACCTCCGCCATGAGGCGGGTTGGATAGGCGCGAGCAAACCAGAGGCGGTCGCCCGCGTTCTCCGGCAGCACCTGGCTGCCACGGCGGTAGGTCTCCGAGAGAAGCATCAGCCGCATCAGTGCCTTGAGGTCGTAGTCGTGGTCCACGGTGAAGTCTGCGAGTGCCGTGAGAAGTTGCTCGTTGCTGGCAGGGTTTGTGGCACGGAGATCATCGATGGGATTGACCAGGCCAATGCCAAAGAAGTTCGCCCAGACTCGATTCACAATCGCTCGAGTGAAGTAGGGATTGTCGGGCGATGTGAGCCAGGCAGCGAGTGCTTCACGGCGGTCGTCTGCACTTGCTGCATCGAGGGGATCGCCATCGAGGGGAGCTGGGGGCAGCGGTCGTCCGGTCCTGGGTTGGAGCAGGTCACCTCGTGGCTCGACGTAGAGGGTGCGGAGTCCATCGCCATTGCGAGCATCACCTCCCCAGCCCTTGGCTCGCACCCTCGCGAAGAGATTGGCGAACGCGTAGTACTGATCGTTGGTCCATTTTTCGAGCGGATGGTTGTGGCATTTCGCACACCCGATGGAGAGAGAAAGAAAGGCCTGGCTCGTGTTTTCAGCCATCGTCTCCGGGTCTTGGTGCACGGCGAAGAAGTTGGTGGCCCCGTTCTCGACGCTCGATCCAGAGGCTGTGACCACGTCGCCGACGAGTTCATCCCACGGTTTGTTTTCCGCGACGCGGTCACGAATCCACGACGCGTAGGCCTTCACGGCTGCTGGTCGAAGCGCTGAACCTGTAACGAGAAAGATGTCGGCCCATTTGTAGCTCCAGTAATCGACAAACTCCGGTCGAGCGAGCAGCAGGTCGATCAACCGTTCCCGTTTCAGTGGGCTGGTGTCGGCGAGATAGTGTCGCACCTCCTCTGGCGTGGGCAGGCGGCCAATCGTGTCGAGATAGGCCCGTCTGAGGAACGTCGCGTCATCGCAGGCTGGCGATGGTGCAAGTCGGAGGCGGGAGAGTTGGGCGAGGACCAACTCGTCGATCAAGTTTGCCCGAGGGGCGTTGTCGAAGGTGCTCTGGTCGATCTCATTTTCAAACGGAGCTGTGACCCGCCCTACGGCGATCTGCGACGAGAACCAGGCGGTGATGGCTCCGCTGCCATGGCCTATGGCGGTTGCGGTCCCCTGGGCGTCGACGCTGGCGACGGTCGCATCGGTGGCCGTGAAACGGGCCCAGCGTGTCACGTCCCTGATGGAGCCGTCGTTGTAGTGGGCAGTGACGCGGAAAGCGGCCTGCTGGCCGAGCGTGAGGAGGGCCTCCTCGGGCTCGATCCCGATCGAGGTGAGTTGCCGTTCATCGGGCTGAGGGCCTGGGCATCCAGCGGTGATCCAGCGGGCGAGCAGTTGATAATCCTCGCCCCCGGTGTCGAGCCGCAGTCCGCCTTTGTGAGGCACTGCCATCGTGGGTTTGATGAGGAGCAGACTGGTGGCAGGTTCGGCGAGGTCGACCCGGCGTCCGAGTGCCTCTCGGGTGATGGCGAGGTGATCGCTGGCGGGATCGTAACCAAACAGGGAGAGTCGAAAGCCCGCCTTTCCCGCAAGCGCGCCATGGCAGCCGCCACCGTTGCAGCCGGCCTTCGAGAGAATCGGCACGATGTCGTTGGTAAAGCTCACGTCGCCTGCTGCGTCATTGGCGGTGGCGACGCCACCGGCTGCAACGAGCAGGAGGAAGAAAACTGCGGCATGTTCAAGCCGATGGTCACCGAAAGGGCGGTGCATCGAAAACCTCCGTCAGAGAAGCGATGCCAAGACCTTAGACAAACAGTTCGCGAATCGGCTCCGTGCCGAAGTCGGTCAGTGCAAACGGTCTGCCTGCGGGGCCTGGTAGGTGGGCGGTGTGATCAAGCCCAAGACTCTCGAAGATCGTGGCCACAATGTCGCCAGGACCGACGGGCCGTTCGGCAGGGAAGCCACCAACCGTGTCGCTGGCCCCCACCACCCGGCCTCCCACCACGCCGCCACCGGCGAAACTGCAGGTGAAACACTGCGGCCAGTGGTCACGTCCCCCAGCAGGGTTGACCTTCGGCGTGCGTCCAAACTCACACAGGGTGGTCACGAGCGTCTCATCGAGCATGCCCCGGTCGACCAGGTCTTCGACAAGCGCGGAATAGGCTTGGTCGTACATTGGGCACACGATGTCTTTCATGCCTTCGATCGAGGTGAATGGTTTCGAGCCGTGGATATCCCAGGTGATCTCATCAAAAACGGTGAGGAACGTGTTGATGGTCACAAACCGCACCCCGTTTTCAACGAGACGTCGCGCGAGGAGGCAGCACTGTCCGAAGCGATTCATGCCATACCGCTCTCGAACGCTCTGCGGCTCTTTGGAAAGGTCGAAGGCTTCGCGAGCCTGCGTGCTCGTCATCAGTCGATACGCGGTTTGAAAGTTCTCATCGAGGAGCCGAGCGTCTTCACTCGCTTCAAACTCGTCGGCGGCCTGCTCCACGATCTGCCGCATCGACCGTCGCCGCTCGAGCCGGGCCGTGCCAATCTGGTCGGGCGGAAGCAGGTCGGGCACGCGGAAGTCAGGTTGGGAAGGATCTGCCATCAAGGCGAAGGGATCGTGGGCTTTGCCGAGAAAGCCTCCCGCTTGTCCGTTCGGGAGGTTCCCACCTCCTCGCCCCATCAGTTCGGGCAAGACAACGAACGAGGGAAGGTCACTGCGGCGACCAAGGAGATGCGACACCACGCTTCCGGCGTGTGGTGTCTGGATGCCGCCTGAGAAGCGTCGGCCAGTCTGCAGCATCTGCCAGCCGGCGTCGTGTACCGCGGCGCCGCTGTGGTGGCAGCTTCGCACGAGCGAGAAGCGATCGGCGATGGCGGCGTGCTTGGGGAGAAGTTCCGAAACTTCAAAGGCATCGGTGGCGGTGCGGATGGGCTTGAACGGGCCTCGAACTTCCGC
>JBMTLP010000354.1:0-4099 GCA_049433245.1 Pirellulales bacterium | reverse complement strand
CCACGGCAACTGCAGTCGGTCGAAGAGCTTCACCATTGCATCGGCCCCGTCGAAAGGGCGGCGGGGGCAGCTCGTAAACGCTCAAAGCCGACCCACATCCGCGGTTGTGTGCGGGGGGAAAGATAGGCAACCGACTCCGCCGGTTGAAGGGCAGTTTTGCGGGGATTAACCCTTCACGGCGGCTCGGGCGATACCTGCAAGCATTCCGCGAAACACAAACTCATGCAGCGGCCAAATCCCGTACCAGTAGGCCAAACCGCTGAGCCCACGAGGGTCGAAAACGGCCGTTTGATGGATCGTGACATCGCCATCCCTCGGCACGACCTCAAACTCCAGCCACCCTCGCCCCGGCATTTTCATCTCAGCGGCCAGCCGCAGCCGCCGCGGTGGGTCGCAGATCTCCACATGCCAGCAGTCGAGTTTCTCACCCGTGTGCAGCCGCACCGGATCCCGGCGGCCCCGCCGCATGCCAGGCCCACCGAGGCACTCATCCATCCAGCCGCGAACCGACCACAGCCAGTTGTAGGCGTACCAGCCATGCGCACCGCCAATCCGCTCGATCGCGGCAAACGCACGCGCCGGTGACACACTCACCACGCAGTGGCGATGGTCCACCAGCCTGCGGCCGGCTGTCGTGCCACCGTAGCCAGGCGGGTCGTCCGAAACGTTCGCCCAGTGCTGCCTGGCGAAATCGGAGTCTTCCTGCGCGATCGCGTCGGCAATCGCCGCCCGCAATCCACGAGGCTGCAGAGCAAACTCACGCCGAGCTGCGTCGTTGGTCACCACCGTGGGATTCTTAAGACCGTCGATCAACTTTCGACCCACCCTCGCATACTGCGGAGCCACGAGTTTCAGCCACAGACTCGAAAGCCGGGGCGTCAGCACGGGCACAGGAATCATCAGGCGTCTGAGCCCTCGCTGCCGGGCGTACTCCCGCATGATAGCGCCGTAGCTTTCCTTGTCCGGCCCGCCCACCTCGAAAACCCGCGAGCCAGATCCAGCCAAGGTGGCGGCGGCGAGAAGGTAGGCGAGGATGTCGTCGATCGCGATCGGCTGCGTGGGCGTGGCAACCCAGGCTGGGCAGATCATGACCGGCAGCCGCTCGACGAGCGTGCGGACGAGGTCGAAGGAGAAACTTCCGCCGCCGATCACGATCCCCGCTCGAAACTCGATCACGTCGACGCCGCTGGCACGGAGAATCGCACCAACCTCCTGCCGGCTGCGGAGATGGGCGGACAGCCGGTCGGTGTCGCTGCCGAGGCCACCGAGATACACGATCCTGGCCACCCCAGCGGCTTTGGCGGCACTGGAAAACCGTTCGGCAGCGAGCCGGTCAGCCCGCTCAAAGTCGACGCCCGATTCCATGGAGTGCACGAGCCAGTAGGCGATGTCGACCCCTTCACACGCTCGCGCGAGGTCGGCAGGCTCATTGGCGTCGCCCCGGCAGACTTCGGTTGCTGCGGCGGTGCGGCCAGACAGCTTCTCGGGCCGCCGCACGAGGCACCGGACCTGATGACCCTGTGCTTCCAGCAGCGGTAGCAGCCGGCCGCCGACGTAGCCTGTCGCACCCGTAAGCAGAATCCGCATGCTGAGAGGTTCCCTTGGGTACTACGGACTACGGCTCGTCGACCTCAAACGCGCGGTTCATCAGGCGGGGATCGCCTTCGCGATACCCGAGCGTAAACCATCTCACCCGTTGCTCGCTCGATCCGTGGGTGAAGGCGTCGGGCACCACGTAACCTTGCGACTGCTCTTGGATCCGGTCATCTCCGATCGCTGCGGCCGCTTCGATCGCTTCGCGGATGTCCCCCTCCTCGAGCACGCCCGCATACTTCGCCAGGTGATGGGAGAACACCCCGGCCAGAAAGTCGGCCTGCAGCTCCAGCCGGACGGAGAGCCGATTGCTTTCGACCTTCGACGCACGGGCCTGTGCCGCCTGCACCTGGTCAGAGATGCCGAGCAGGTTCTGGACATGGTGCCCCACCTCGTGGGCGATCACGTAGGCCTGCGCGAAGTCACCCGGGGCACCAAACCGCTGCTGAAGTTCGTCGTAGAACGACAGGTCCACATACACCTTCGCATCAGCGGGGCAGTAGAAGGGGCCGACCGCGGCACTCGCGAGCCCGCACGCACTTTCCACGCGGCCTGTGAACATCACGAGCGTGGGTTCGCGGTACCGAGCGCCAAGGTATTCCGGAAACAGTTTCCCCCACACGTCCTCCGTGTCGGCAAGCACCACGCGGGTGAACGCTGCGAGCTCTTCCTGCTCAGGGTCGAGGGGAACACGCTCCGCCTCGTCTGCTCGCGGCGGCAGCTGCTGCTCAATCGCTGCCCCACCAAACTGCGCCACAAGCTGCGCGATCCGCGGGTCGACTCCCATGAACACGAGGCCCAGCAGAATCACGAGCGTGATCAGCCCGCCACCTCCTGCCATCGCTGGCATCGGGCTGCCACGCCGGTCATCCACGTTCTCACTCTGCCGCCGACCCTGCCAACGCATCGCTCACATGCTCCAGAGGAGGGGTCAAGCCGCTCAGTCTTCCGGCAGCGGCTTGCCCTTGGTTTCGGGGGCGAAGGGGAGGGCGATCAGTCCCACGATGAAGACTGAGCACATCGTGAGCCCGGCGTAACGCAGTGGCTCGTCGGTGTTGCCGAACACGCGGTCGCTACTGAGCAGAGCAATCGTCCACGGCCCCGACGCCGCCAGGAACCGGCCTACGTTGTAGCAGAACGACGTGCCCGTGCTGCGAAGTGACGTGGGAAACAGTTCCGGGAAGTAGATGGCGTAGCCGCCGAAGATGCCGAGCATGAAGAAGCCCATCAACGGCACGAGCACGAAGATGTGCCACGGATCTCGCAGCAACCAGAACGTGAGGGCTGTCGTGATTCCTGCCCCGACAAAGGCCACCGCAAACGCAGTTCGCCGGTTGGTCCGTTGCGTGAACGAGGTGAAGGCGAGCATGCCGCTAAAGGCCCCGATATTGAGCATCAACGACGCCGTGCCCTTCCACTGACCGACGGCCCCCTTGAGGTCGTTGCCGGTGAGCCCCTGCGCTGCCAGTTCCTTTTCCATCACCGACCCAACGAGGTCGAACACGAAGAACACGATGCCCCACAACGCGATCACGCCGGTGCACGCCAGCAACAGGCCAACCAGGGCGTTGTGCCGCCACCGCGGGTCGCGGAAGATCGCCGCGTAGGAGCCGACCGCACGCGAGGTGCCCTTAGACTCCGCCTTCATCCGCTGCCACTGCTCCGGTTCCTTGAGCTTCCATCGCACGAGCTGGGCGAGCAGGGCGGGGAGGGCACCGACCAAGAACATCAGCCGCCACTTGTCGAGCGAACCAGAGAGCCCACCACTCCGCTCGATCGTGCTGAGCCCCATCTCGATCAGGGCTGCCGCGACGTTGCCAACCGCCGAGAGAGCCTGCAGCAAGCCGAGCGCATGCGGGCGAGCCCGATCAGGCATCACTTCGGCGACGAGGGCCACCCCCACTGCAAACTCGCCCCCCACGCCGAGGCCTGTGAGGAAGCGGTAAAACGCGAAGTCGGCGAAGCCTTGCGAGAACGCGCTTAAGCCGGTGCACGCTGAATAGATCAGGATCGTGATCACCATGGTCTTCGCTCGGCCAATCCGGTCGCCGAGGCTGCCGAAGATCAGCCCGCCGGTCGCCCAGCCCAGCACAAAGATCGCAGTGGCATAGCCGCCGTACTCGTTGGCGTTCTGACCTTCCTTAAGCAGGTCGGCCATCGCCGGTGCCCGAGCCAGCAGGAACAGCTGCTGATCAAGGCAGTCGAACAGCCACCCCAGGGCCGCCACGATCAGCACGAACCAGTGGTAGCGATTGAGGGCGTGCCACCAAGGGCCATCCGATGGGGACGACGGAGACGAACTCGGTTCAACGTAGAGGTCGGCCATGGCAGCACTCGGCGTGGGGGCGAAGAGGAGGGCTCACGCAAGGCGAGCGGGTGAATCGGAGGAGTGTACTGTTGGGGCTTGGTTGGTGGCGAGGGACGCCCAGTGGGGCCGCTCGGGGTGAGCCCAGGCTGGTTCGCCGGGCGTTCGCTACGCATCCTGCTTCGCTCACTCATGCATTCT
>JBMTLP010000353.1:0-4099 GCA_049433245.1 Pirellulales bacterium | reverse complement strand
GTCACATCTCTCACGAGACCTGGCTCAAGATGAGGGCAGCCGGTCTGGGGGCACCTAGTCGGCCCCACGCCGCACCGTAATCGACTCAATCTGCAGCTGAAACTTCCCGGGCTTCTTGTCACTGAGCATGACTCCAAGCCCGTTGATCTGGCTCGGGTCTACAGGCCCCATTCCCCCGACGCGTCTACCGAACGATGTGGGAATGAAGTCTGACAACGGCACCTCGATCGTCCGCCACTCGTCTTTCGTGGTCGGCAAAGCCGCACGGTACGAAAACGCCATGCGGCGACTCTTGGTGTAGATGTTCAGGATGTACTCTCGGCCGTCCCCCTTGACCCGCACGACAAGGGTGTCGCCGGCTTTGAGGTTGATGTCCGTGGGCTTGGTGCGAATCGACGCGAAGCCTCCGTTGTTCTCCAGAGAGAGCGTGCCCGAAAACTCCAAGAGGTGGTCGTCCGTCATCCGAAACCGGCCATCGGACACGCCCCCCATCACGCCATCGTTCACCGCCTGCCAGGCCTGAGGTGCATCGGGAGCGGAGAAGTCGAGAAGTGGCTGCGCGACCTCAGACGCGACAACCTGAGCCGCCAACCACCAGAGGACGACCAGGGCATGGATCGCTGTCATTGGAAACCTTTCATCTGTCCTTCGGCCACCGTTTTGCTACCCGCGGTGTGACGGGGCTCGTACGGGCAATGGCGGCAACCGGAGCCGCAACACTCGCCACGCTTCAGATGATAGGCCGCTGTGAAGACCAGGAACCCATTCTCAACGTAAGAGTCGAGCGGAACCGATCGCAGCTGAGGGTCCTCTGCGGGCATGGCTACACGCGGCCCATGCCCTGAACGCGCCGCCACGCGGAGAGTTGCCCAAGGTGCATGTTCTCATGCGCGGCCATCACAAATACGAAGCAGTCGCCGAGCGTGGGCAGGAACTTTCGGATCTCCTCCGTCGGCGTCGGCTCCGTCCAACGCGACTCAGGAACGAGAGGCAGCGCGGCAGCGATGCCAGCGTGAGCTTCCTCGAGTGCTTTGAGCAGAACCGCCTTCGCGGGGTAGGCGTGGGAATCACTGGTGGGGGATGAGTTCCAATCGAAGAGGGCGGCCCACTCCGGAGGGCACACGGTCTTCTCGCCAATCATCGCCAAGAGCATGTCTGCTGTGCAGGACAGATGTCCCAAGACCCAAGCCGCATGGTTCATGCCCGCCGCCGGTTGCACCGCCATCTGGTCATCGGGAATGTCCGCCACGAGCCGTTGTGCGTAACCGAGGTTGAGGTTCCATGCGTGAAGCAGCGGGCTGATCATGGGAAGACTCCAGAAAGATGGACGGTTGGCTGCTCATTAAACACAACTTCGTCGCCGTCCGACACAAGTCATGCAAAGCCCCCACCCTTACCAGCCAGCATGGAGATCAAAGCCGCCCGCCGATGCTTGGAATGCCTCGATCGACTGCCATACGATGCACATCGGGCGATGATGTCCGAACCATCTGCTTGGTCTTGAACCGACGCCACAGCCAACGAAAAGGGTGTGCCATGCAACGCCTCTCCTCCAGCCTGCTTCCAGCATTGCTTTTCGGCCTGCTCATGGGAGCCACTGGCGCAGAACTGCCCCGTGCGGGTGCCGACGATACCGCAACTGAGTCCGCCCCTGACAAGCCGGCGTCAGGACAGGCTGGACGCGGACGAGGCATGGGCCGCGGTTTTCAAGGTGGCCGCGGTCCCGGAGCCGGTGTTGGCAACTTCCAGGCCGACATGCGGATGATTCACACGATGTTCGACAACCGCGCAAAGATCCGTCGCAGCGTGATGATGCTTCCCGACGGTGCTGAGTCGCTGACCGAGACAGACGACGAGGATCTTGCCGCGATCCTCAGGGAGCATGTTCCCAACATGGATGCCCGCGTGCTCGGCAACGCGCCACTTCCCCCGATGACCTTCCATCCGGTATTCGTCGCCCTCATCCAACATGCCGATGACTACTCACTCGACTACGAGGAGACCGACAAGGGCGTGAAGGTGACCTACCAGAGCGACGATCCATACGTGGTGATGCTCGTACAGGAACACGCCAAGCTCGTGAGCCGCTTTCTGCAAAATGGCCACGACGAGATTCACGCCGAATATGAACTTCCTTGAGAGTGGCTCACGCTTCGCCACAACACGTCACAGATGAACGTTTCAATGAACGAACACACCGACTTTTTCGTGGGCTGGGGGAGTCTGTCGCTGATCAATGCAGGCCTCGCCCAGTCGAAGGGGCGGAGTGGCCTGCTGTGGTGGCTGGCGTCGCTCCTTCTCGGGCCGATCGCCACCTTCCTGATCGTCGTGCTTGAGAAGGTGCCACAGGAACGCTACGTCATTCACGACGAGTAAGACCGGGTCGTAAGCAACGATTCAGGGCTCCGCCCAGTGCCGAGGTGCGTCGCGGGTTGTCGCCGCGAGAATCTCTCGAATCGCTCGGCGATCGGTTGCGGCAAGGTGGGAAAACGCTTTCTCCGCACCATCTCCGCACAGCACCCGGTCCATCTTCTCCCAGAACCTCTGTCTCAGTTCTTCTGGCAGGGCTGCAAAACTCTTGGAGTAAATCAAAAAACTGCACGGATACCGCAAGAGCCGGGTGTTGAGATCTAGAGTCCGCAGCGTTCGCCCCTCCGCATCCCAGGGGCCCTTCGCTGCAAACTCGTCTGCGAAGGAGGTCGTTCCCGAGATTGCGGCGGGCAGCGGCGCAGCCCCCTCGAACAGGAATACCTTCACCAACGCCTCAGCCGAGGAGTTGATGATGGATTCGGTACTCGGCCATCGATGTCCTTCCGGCTCACCCAGTTCTCGGTTGAGCATCGCTTCGCGATGGAGGGCCGTGCGGACGTCGATCCCAACCTTGGCAAGTTGCGTGTGGACTGAGGCTTGGTGAGCCAATACGGTGAGCGCGACGAGATCGCTGTCAGCCGAGAGATAACCCTCGGCATCAAACCGCGCCCGAAGGCCCAACTGATTAAGGCCGGTTGTATCGAGTTCTTCACCGGGCTCTGGCCGATGGGTGTAGGTCACATTGCCGAGATGCGAGGCATCGCCATGGCGTCCTGTGACATACCAGCCACCCCAACGCTCAGCGAGCGGGGTGGCATCGTCAACCCGATACGAACCTGCTGAAAAAATCGGCTGACCACTCCGGGCTGCATAGACCGACCGCAGAATGTGTCCAGGAACCCCTTTGGTCTGTGAGCCACCATGGCAGAGCAGGCAACTTTCTGTCTGCCGCACAAAACAGGGCGGCTGATTCGCGCCTTGATCGAGGGTGTAGAAAACAGTGCCGAGTTGCGGATCCGCCACCGACACCTCGAGCACATCGCCACCACGCACATAGCCCACATACACGTCGTCATTGAAGTAGATGGCCCGTGGATTCTTCGGTGTGATCAACCGCTGCTGCAGACTCGTCTTGGAGAAGACCAGGGTCTGACTGGAGACGGGTATCTCGAGGGACTCAAGCAGGCTCGGGAGGTACCCTGTGGAGCGTTCAAACTTCCATATTTCATCGCCCGCCATGAGTCGCGTTTGAAGCTTGGAAACAGCGTTCACCGGTTCGGTGTCGCTATACGAAATCGGTGGCTCTTCAAAGGCATCGATCGCGAACCCCGCACGACCTCTGCCGCCAACACAACCGATCGCCGCCAGCAGCAACACCGCCCCCCACCTCTGCCGAAGGCGAACAAGCGGGATCAGCTTTGTGAATGCGTGTGATAGCACCGCGGGCCTCAGCCACCAGGCTCCTCGCCACAAGCCGTCACGGGAACGACGCCCGGCACCGCTTCTCTCTGTGGGAAGTATCGCCCTCGAAGGGCAGACGGCAAGATCAGGGAGCCACCATCTCCACCACCCGCCAATCGAGCCAGCGACTGTCGGGGTCGCTCTCGCTGCTTCCCACGAAGCCCACATGACCGCCAGAGTCGGTCGCTATCAGCCGCACACACGCGGGATAAGCCACCCGTTCTTCGGCAAACATGGCAAACGGCACCAGCGGGTCGTCTTTGCTGGCGATGATCGCCGTGGGTGTGCGGATTGCCGGCACAAACTGGGTGGCGCTCGACTGGGTGTA
>JBMTLP010000352.1:0-4130 GCA_049433245.1 Pirellulales bacterium | reverse complement strand
GCCCGCGCCGGCCACTTGGGCGTCAGCCACCGCCGTGAAGTCGATCGTTTCTGGAGGGAGGCATGACGTCGCCTGACAGAGTTGAAACGTGATCGATCCGGTTACCTCGGCGGCGGTGCCTGAGGCATTCGCCTGCAGCGGCGTCCGCCACACGACGGTGCCCTCGTGCTCGCGAAGTTCGAGGCCTTTCCAGGCGGGAATCTCGTCAACCTGATGCGCAAGCGGAGGCTCATCAGGAACGAACGGTCCAGCAGGCAGCAGCGGCGAATCGGCCTCAACACGGATGACCGTCGGGATCGGACCGCCACGAGCCTGATCGATGGCGTAGAGGTGCCAGCCCGGCTCAATGATCGCCGTGACCACAAGTTGGCCAGGTCCGCCCTCGATGTCCGCTTCGACCGCCGCACGGACAGCCACCCGGCTCTGATCAAAGCCAAACCCGTCTCCGATGGCCGACGGGCCACCGAGTTGGAAGCCCCCAAAGCCGGTGCCCCCGTCACCCGGCGCTGCCAACAGCTGCTGCGACGCCACAATCACCAGCCAGGCTGTGATCCATACCAGCCCGCTTCCCCACCAACTACGCAACGTCATGTCTTGGTTTGGCTCGCCAGGTTGTGCAATAACTCAGGCTGATGGCTCGGTGGCACGAGTCGCGAGCCGCCCTCTCAACGGAGTCTAGGGGAGTGGTTTTTTACGGGTCAACGTCGGGAATCCGCTGACAACGCCAGAGGCATGCCCCGCAGACGGCTGAGCGCCCCTTCCAGAGCGGCGACATGCATCTCCACCCTGGCGAGAACCGCGCCGGCGTCGGGAAACCAACGATGTTCCTCGAGCAGCCAACGAAACCAGTTGTCGAGCCCCAAGACGACGCCCGTGGCGCTGAGAAAATCGACGAGGGCAGCCAGCCGCTGGGGATCCTGTGCTACGAAATCTTCAGCGCATCGTCTCTCGCTGTACCACGCCACCGCCTCATCGATCGCAGCCCGACTCGGTAGCCCCGCGTGCCAGCTGGCGAGGAGCCGGGCCAGATCGCAGGCGGGACTGTCAAACCTGGCCGCGTGGAAATCGATCAGACCGGTCACCCGACTCCCCAGCGACGTGGAGTCCCACGACGCGTCCACGCCGGGTCGCTCGTCGTCACCAAGCAGGAGATGATCGGCACTCAGATCGCGGAGCACCACCATCAAGGGGCTCTCCGCAGGCTGGCTGGCAGCCACACGGCGAACGGCGTCGATTCCGGCTCCCGTGAGCATTCGCGACGCCGTGGCGAGGGCGTGTGCGAGACGCGGCGTCTCTCTTCGCGTCGCCCCGCTTTCCCCCCCAGGGAACCGAACGCCCCCAAAACGGCAGGCCCAGGGCTCCTGCTGCAGGCGGCGACATTGCTCGATGCGGTCGCGGCACGCTGGCGGCACCCCCTCCGCCGCTGGCTGTTCCGCGAAGGTGGCCGCCCGAGCATGGACCGCGGCCACGGCCTCGATCATCGCTCGCCGCTGCGCGACGTCCGGTTTGTGCTGCGGTCGCCCAGGCATCCAAGAGAGCATCTCCCACAGGCCGCCGCTCGCGTCTCGGCACACGCGCTCGCCGCGCACGGCGGCAACCGTTGGTATCCATTCCAGCGGAGCGGCACGAAGATGCCCGAGGAACCGATGCAGCCAGACTGCGCGGAGCGCGTCACACGACGCGGGAAGACGCTTCAGGGCCCAGGTTGAGCCCGTCGGCAGGATGACCCTGGCCACCGGGGAGCCACTCAAGCCCCCTGGCACGGGCTCGATCATCGCCCGCGTCGCATTTCCTGGGAAAAAGAAGGCGATCGCCTCACGAAAACAGGGGTCTGCGGTCAGCGGGGCAGCCGCTGCTGTCGTCGATTGTTCACGCATCTCGAACGATGCTACTCTGGCAAGGTAGGTAAACGAGTTCCACTATTACGATTGTTCCACGTTGACCCCCTTCGCTGCCATTCGGTTTTTCAAGGCGTTTTTTTCGGGAGAGGCCCCCACATGTCGTTTCGTTTGCTGACCAGCCGCTGCACCTTATCGCTGACGGCCCTGGGAATGGCGATTCTGCTGCTTGCCACCTCGGCGCCCTGCCTCGCGGCTGACGATGTGCCGGCAACCGGCGATCCAAGCACCGCGGAGGAGACTGCGAGCAACGCCTCGCAGGCCTCGGGCGAACAAAGCTCTGGCGAAAAGGCCGCCGAGACGGGCGCTGCCACCGCTACGCCACCAGCAGCGGCCAGCAGCTCGGGGAGTAAGACGCCCGACTTTGCCACCGTTATCAAGGACTTCAAGAAGATCAGCGGCCTGCTGACGCTCTACCAAACAGACGACAAGGTGTTTGCGGAGATCCCTGCGTCGATGCTGGGCAAAGAGTTCTTCGTGCTGATTTCGATCGCCAAGGGTATCGGCGAACGAGACCTTCTCGGCGGCATGACGTGGGGCGACGGCGATGACTGGATCTGGGAGTTTCGCAAGGTCGACGACAAGATTCAGGTCGTCCGGCGGAACGTGCGGTTCTTCGCCGACAAGGGGAGCCCTGAGGAGAAGGCGGTGCGGCTGGCCTACACCGACAGCGTGCTCTACAGCGTTCCCGTTGCCACGAAGAGCCCAGCTGGGGCTGATGTGATTGACCTGACCCCAATCTTCCTCAGCGACCTCCCCAAGATTTCGCGTGAGCTCAACGGATTCTCCTTTGCCCGCGACCGCTCCACGTGGGCCAGTGTGAAAGCGTTTCCGGACAACGTCGAACTCGAGGTGGCTGCCACCTACGCCTCAAGTGGCAACGTCTCCTTCGACACGGTTCCCGACAGTCGCGGCCTCACCCTCAACGTGCACTACTCGCTGAGCCTGCTTCCACAAAATGACTACACGCCGCGGTTCGCCGACGACCGCGTGGGCTACTTCGTGACCGCGTTGAAAGACTTCTCACAAGATGTCGATGAAGATCGATTTGTCCGCTACATCAATCGCTGGAGGCTGGAGAAGGCCGACCCCAAAGCCGAGATCTCTCCTCCGAAGAAGCCGATCGTGTTCTGGATCGAGAAGACCGTTCCGTTCCGTTATCGCCAGCCGATCCGCGAAGGGATCGAGGCCTGGAATAAGGCCTACGAGAAGGCGGGCTTCGCCACGGCGATCGAAGTTCGGCAGCAGCCGGAGTCGACCGACTGGGACCCTGAAGATGTGAACTACAACACCTTCCGCTGGATCACTGCGGGGGCTGGCTTTGCGATGGGGCCCTCGCGTGTCAATCCACGAACGGGACAGATCCTCGACGCCGACATCATCTTTGATGCCGACTTTCTGCAGTTCTGGCGAAGCCAGTACGAAACCTTCACCCCCGAATCGATTGCCCGCCTAACTGGTGGCTTGTTTGCGCGTAGCGAGCACGCCAGCGGCGACTGCCGCGACTGCGAAAGTCATGGCCTGTTCGGCTGCCGGCTCGCCGACGGGCACGCGCGGGAGATGGCCCTTGCTTCCACCGTACTCGCAGCCACCGCCGCAGCGCCGTTGTCGGACGAGGCGAAGGAGAAACTGGTCGTCGAGGGGCTGAAATCGGTCGCCATGCACGAGGTCGGGCACACGCTCGGCCTGCGGCACAATTTCAAAGGCAGCTCGCACCTGTCCATCGAGGCGATGAATGACGACGCCCAAACCGCCACCACTGGCCTGACGACGAGTGTGATGGATTACATGCCGGCCAACATTGTGCCCAAAGGGCGGACGCAAGGCCGGTACTACACGCCCGTGCTCGGGGCCTACGACTACTGGGCCATCGAGTACGGCTACAAGCCGCTGCCGGGCGGCTCGGCCGAGGCGGAGCGGGGCGAGCTTGAAAAGATTGCCTCCCGCAGCGGTGAGCCCCAACTCGCATACGCGACCGACGAAGACACCACCTCTGCTGACCCCGATCCGATGAGCAACCGGTTCGACCTCGGCAACGATCCGGTCGCGTTCGCTCGGATGCGGGCGGAACTTGTGGCACAGGTGATCCCCTTGATCACAGAACGCATGACGTCGGGCGAAGGTGGCTACGAACGGGTTCGACAAGCGTTCGGCGTGCTCCTCTCGGCCCACGGACAAGCCATGTACATGGCTTCGCGACTTGTGGGCGGCCTGCACACGTCGCGGAGCCAT
>JBMTLP010000351.1:0-4132 GCA_049433245.1 Pirellulales bacterium | reverse complement strand
GTGCGAGACGGAAAGCCGATTTTTGTCCGTGACGTTGGTGGTGCACGCGACGATGCGGCGATTCAGACCAATATCGTGCGGGTCAACGGCGAGCGAAGCGTTTACTGCCCACTGCTTCGAGAGCCAGGAACAAACACAATCGCTGTAGTGGACCGCATCAAGGATGGCCTCCGGGATGAGATTCCGCGGATGAAGGAACGCGGGGAGGTGCCCAACGAGGCGGTGGTCACGCTTGTCGGCGATCAGTCGAGCTACATCCGCGACAGCATCGCGACTCTGCAGCTGCAACTCCTCCTCGGTGGGTTGCTTGTGGCGGTGGTGGTGGCTGTCTTCCTTCGCCGTGGCCTGCCGACCGTTGCCATCCTCTTGCTCCTGCCGACGTCGATGCTCGTGGCCATGCTTGGGCTTTCGTTCACTGGAGCCACACTCAATGTGATGACTCTGGGTGGCCTGGCTCTCGCAGTAGGCACGGTGGTGGATGCTGGAATCGTGGTTATGGAGAGCATCATCGGCAAGCTTGAGCAAGGGTTCAGCCCGGCTGATGCCGCACTCGCGGGCACTGAGGAGGTGGCGGCCCCAGTTCTGGCGGGCACCATTACCACGCTGGCCATCTTCCTGCCCGCGATGTTCCTTTCTGGGATGGTGCGGTCTCTTTTTGAGCCGTTGGCTATTGCTGCGGTTCTTGCGATTGCAGCATCGTATGTGGTCGCAATGACGCTGCTTCCCGCCTATGCCGCTCGGTTTTTGCGGCCATCGTTGAAGCCATCTAGACGGGATCATCAAAATGAAAGCCACGGCTGGTATGCCACGCTGCTCCGTGGTGTGGTGGGCTTCCCACGGTTGGCGACGCTGATGATTGTTGCCACGACCGCTGCAAGCGTGACGCTGGTTCCTGCGGTGGGCACCGAGCTCTTTCCTGCCGTCGACGATGGCAGTTTCGAGATTCGTATTCGCACCTTGCCGGGAACGCGGATCGAGGAAACAGAGGCTTTGGTCGCTGAGGTTGAGCAGGTGATTCGGGAGGTGATCCCAGCCAACGAACTGGTGACGATGCTCGCCAACATTGGTCTGCCGGTGGGCAAAGGGGCCGGGCTCTCGACAATTCTCAGCCCGAACTCGGGGCCAGACTCTGCCTTCTTAGTGGTCACACTCGAGAGCGACGGCCGCTCTACTGCGACTTCGGAGTATGTGCAGCAACTCCGTCGTCAATTCCACGAGCGGTTTCCCCGCGAGCAGTTTCTGTTTCGCCAGGGTGGTCTGATCCAGGCCGCGCTGAACGAGGGAGCTCCTGTGCCGATCACGATTCAGATCGCCGCAGGCAACCTGGGGGCGGCCCGCGAGTTTGCCGAAAAGGTGGTTGGCAGGGTGAGAGATATTCCTGGTGCGGTGGACGTTCAGATTGCGCAGGCACTCGACTATCCGCAGCTCGATATCGAGGTGGACCGGACCCGTGCTTTCTACATGGGACTTAGCCAGCGGGATGTGGCCGAGAACGTACTCACGGCGTTGGGATCGAGTGTGGGCTATGCGCCGACGATTTGGGTCGACCCCGCGAGCGGAATCGACTTCTTTCTTGGAGTGCAGTATGAAAGCAACGAGGCCGACAACCTCGACGCTCTTCGTAATCTGCCCCTTGCGGTGCCAACCCCTGAGGGGCCTCGCAATGTGCCGCTCTCAAATCTCGCGACGATCCGCCGAGTCAACATTCCCGGGGAAATAGCCCACTACAATATCTCTCGCGTGTATGACGTGCTGGTCAATGTAGAGGGCCGTGATGTGGGCTCTGTGGCGGCCGATGTGACAGCAGCGGTCGCGGAGTTAGAGGCTCCTGGCGGTGTCACCAGCACTTTACGAGGTCCTGTGGTGACAATGGAGCAGGGGACAGCCTCAATTGGCTGGGGGCTCGCCGTCGCCTCGCTGCTGGTCTACCTCGTGATGCTTGCTCAGTTCCGTTCGTTCATCGATCCACTGATCATCATGCTGGCTGTGCCGCTAGGGCTTGCGGGCGTTGTGTTGGCGCTCTATCTCTCGGGCACCACATTCAACATTCAGTCGCTGCTCGGGACCCTGATGATGGTGGGCATCGTGGTCAACACCAGCATCCTGCTAGTAGACCGCTCTAATCGACTTTTGGCTGCGGGGCATTCACCTGTTGCTGCAGCCGTTGACGCAGGACGTTCTCGACTTCGGCCAATCCTCATGACGTCGCTGACACTTCTGGCCTCCATGGCGCCCCTCTGCTTTCCACTGGCACCGGGATCGGAAGCCATGTTGCCGCTGGCAAGGGCGTTGGTCGGGGGCATGCTCGTGTCGACCGTGCTGACGCTCTTCCTCGTGCCAGCGGTCTGGGTGGTGGTGCGTGGCCGCCCATCCCGCCCAGCCGCTCTGTAGGCCCGAGCATCTCTGAAGCATCAGATTAGTAGTCGCCAACAGGCTGGCCATCCTGTCGCGCGAGCAGGCGTTCAAACGTGCTGTTCACGGCAGCGTTCTTCGTCTGTTGGTTGTTCGTATTGATGTCGGCATCAATCGAGTCTGTGATGTAGCGAACGCTGGCATCGCAGAGCACAAACACTGAACCCGATGGATGGTTGCTGCTGAAACCGCGAGCTGAGCGGTTGGTGTTGGTGTGGTTGTAGTTGATCTTTTGCCCGCCATCGCCAACGACGGCGTTGCGACCACGTTGGCCCACCTCCCTGGCGTTGATGCCGAAGACGACACCTGCACGGGCACTGGTGAGAGTCCCATTAATGTCCGAGTACTGCCAGCGACGTTCGCCCAAAAGAATGGTCTTAGACGTGCCATCACGAATGTCGCCAAACTTCAGGCCACGATCTTCGAAGAAAACACCACCGGTCTGTGGGTCGTCAAACTGGGCGGATACACGGCTGTTGTTGTTGCCAACGTAGTTTGATGTGCTAAGAGCAGCGGCGCCCGAGTTGTTAAAGCCCGGAAAAGACCGGCCTATGTTGGTGATTGGACCGTCGTCGGAGGGGCAGCGGAAACCGACCATCGAGTTGGTCATCAAGGGCTGGTAACTGCTCCAGAGTGATGTCACCGCATCCTGCAGAAAGACATCCTTGGGCTTGAGTTGGTCGCTGAGTGCATTTTCCTCGATGTAGGGGAAAATCATCGCACTCCAGCCCCAGAGTGCAACACCGTCACCCTGAACTCCCGCGGTGGTGGTTGTTTTCCAACCTGGTGGCATGCTGCCGAAGGTGTCGTGATGGTTGTGCAAGGCGAGGCCAAGCTGTCGCACGTTGTTTATGCACTGTGTTCGGCGGGCTGCTTCACGGGCCGACTGAACTGCGGGCAGAAGCAACCCAACAAGCACACCGATGATCGCAATCACGACCAAGAGTTCAACGAGTGTGAAACCCTGGCGTTTTTTCTGCTGTCGCATGGTCAACGGTTCCTTTGTGTGAGAGAGAAAGTGCTCAAAAACTTGTGAGGTGAGGAGACTTGGGTTATTCGGCATCTGCCCGTTCTTCTGCGGTCTCTGCCTCGATATCCATGGCGGCATCTTCTTTTTCAATCAGGGCACGCGCGGCCTCTTCACTCTGGAAAGAGCCACCACATCCCGTGAGGGTGAGCAAAAGAAAGAGGACGCCAATAGTGAAGCGATGTGATGTTCGCATCTGGTTCTCCTTGTTTGATGTGTCGTTTTGACGAGACGGGGCGAACTCCTCGACGCCAACGGTGGCGACTCACGGGATCACCCTGGGAGGTGGAACTTTGTCAACAAACGTGGCTCCCTTACGAAGGAAGGCCTTCGTTGCCTGATCGCGGTAGGATTTCAAGGTGTCGTGGTATGCGGAATCGACCGCTAGGTTGATCAGCTCGGCTGGGTCTGTGGCGAGGTCGTAGAGTTCTTCGATGCAGTCCGCTGAGAGGTAGCGGGTGTATTTGAAGCGGCCGTCGTGGAGCATCAGCCAGGCCGGCGAGTTGTCGAACGTCAGCTGTTCCCATTTGCCTTCGGTGATGGCCTGTGCGATGGCCTCTGACGAGTAACGGCTGCAGGTGGGGATGAACCCGGTGCTGATTGACCGCAAGGGCAAGAACAAGGAGATGGAGTCCGAGTGCCACGTGGTAGCGAGCTTGGCAGATCTTGTCCCCATCGCCTGTGGCATACGCG
>JBMTLP010000350.1:0-4137 GCA_049433245.1 Pirellulales bacterium | reverse complement strand
GGCGGCGTCGGCCCACGGGCCGGCGTGTTCCGCTGGGCAGGGTGGGCCGACGCTGACACTCACCTCCTGCGACGAGGCGTGGCCACATCGCTCGGTGGTATCGCTGGCGGACTGGTGCAGGCTGGCCTCCGAACGGCCTGGCGAATGAGGCCCGTGCTGCTGACCGCAGCCATGCTGGCCGTTGCCGCCCCGTGGTACATCGCTGTCTCGGTTCGCACCGCCGGCGAGTGGCCTGAAGGTTTCTTCTTCGTGCACAACCTGCACCGCTTTGCTGCCCCCATGGAGAACCATGTCGGCGGTGTGCTCTATCACCCGCTGACCATGCTCGCGGGGTTCTTTCCCTGGTCGTGCTGGCTTCCCTTCGCGATGGGGCTTGCCACGTGGCGGATCTGGACGCGGAGCCTGCCTGGCGGCACGCGTGCGGCCACGATGCTGATCTTGGCGTGGCTCGTAATCTGGGTGGCGACCTTCTCCGCCGCAGCCACGAAGTTGCCAAACTATGTCCTGCCCGCTTACCCGGCAGCGGCGCTGCTCGTGGGGAGTCTGGCTGCAGAAGCGTGTCGACGTGAAACCTGGCTCCACCCACGGTGGCTTGCCACGGGCGCGGTTTCCCTTGGGCTTGGCGGGGGCGTGTTGGCGGCCATCGTGTTCGCAGCGATCCCCTTTGGGCTCACCGACGGCGAGCCCGTGGCCTTGCTCGGCCTGATTCCGGCAGCCGCAGCGATGCTCCTGCTCGGACCGTTTCGACACAGGCAGCACGCGGCTCTCGCCACTCTGGCAACGACCGGACTTGTGCTCACGGTGCTGGCGGTTGGCCCAGCGGCAACGCATCTCGGCAAAGCCAATCGCCTTCCCGATCTCGTCAACCTAGCTCGCGGGCAGTCACAAGGAAGTGTCACGCTCGCGGGCTATCACCAGACGTCACCCGCCATCGTGTGCTACGCACAGTCCGTCGTCGGCCAGTGGACCACGCCTGAGGAATGCAGCATCTACTGGCAGGAACATCCCGACGGCCACCTGCTGGTGGCCGAGGATCGGCTCGACGAGATTCGCGACTGTCTGCCCAGCCATATCGATGTGATCGATCAAGCCAGACCGCTGTTCCGCGACCACGATGTGTTGCTCTTAGGCCCCCGCCCGTCATCGCAGACGGCCGACGCCAGCATGAGTCCAAGCTCCGGGAGCCTTCTCCGATGAACATTCGCGACACGCACCAGCGCCCCCAGGATGGTGGTCTCCTCTCGATCGTGATCCCGTGCCACAACGAGGCCGAGATCATCCGAGCGACGCACCGTCGACTTTCGCAAGTCCTCCCAACGACCGGCATGGACTACGAGGTGATCTATGTGGACGACGGCAGCCGCGATCGCACGCTGTTGGAACTTGAGAAGATCGCGGCAGCAGACCCGCACGTGACGGTGGTGGAGCTCTCTCGCAACTTCGGCCAACAGGCTGCGATGTCCGTCGGCCTCTCGGAAGCACGCGGTGATGCCACTGTGATCCTCGACGCCGACCTCCAAGATCCCCCCGAAGTCATCTCGATGATGATCACCCGCTGGCGGGCGGGTGCCGATGTGGTGTACGGCCAGCGCCGCAGCCGCGACGGAGAAACTTTTTTTAAGCTCGTGACCGCAAGTCTCTTCCACCGGCTCTTCCGCAAACTCGTGCCGTACCGAATGCCGGTCGACACGGGCGACTTCAAACTGCTCGACCGAGCGGTGGTGCAGGCGATCTGCGATCTGCCTGAAAAGCGTCGCTACATGCGGACGCTCGTGGCGTGGACCGGCTTCAAGCAAGAGCCGGTGCTGTACGACCGGCAGGCTCGTTCCGCAGGCGAGACGAAGTACTCTCCGCTGAAGCTCCTCCGCCTCGCTGGCGACGCGATCATGATCTCGTCCGACACGCCACTGCGGTTTGTGTGGGCAGCGGCCGGCGGGCTCCTTACAGCCTCCATGCTGGTCGGCCTTGCGGCCGGGATCGCCGCCTCTGGCATCACGGCCGTGATCGCTGCAGTCCTGTTCGTTGGCAGTTTTCAGGTCGCCGCAACCGCTATCGTCGGCGAGTATGCAGTGCGTGGATACCGTGAAGCCCAGGGACGTCCAACGGCGATCACGCGGAGAACGCTGTCATCACGCGGCCATGAGGCCTCGCTGCACGAGCCAATCACTTGTGATGCAGACGAGGGCAGCGGCGTTGCTGCCGTGCACCGCATCGGGCACTGGCCTGCTGCGTGAGTGCCCCCACGTCAGCAGACCCGTGCGCGACGGGGACATGCCAGCACTCGATTACTTCTTCGCGAGTGCCGCTTCAATCGCTGACACCAACTCGCTGTCATCAGGAGAAACGCCAGACCGGAAGCGGCCGATGATGGTGCCGTCGCGGCCAACAAGGAACTTCTCAAAGTTCCACTTCACATCGCCGGCTGGGTCAGAGTCTGCCGTCAGCCTCTTGTAGAGAGCCGGGGCGTCGGCGCCTTTGACGGTGATCTTCGAAAACATGTCGAAGTCCACGCCATATTTGCTCGAGCAGAACTCAGCAATCTGTTGATCGCTGCCAGGCTCCTGCGCACCAAAATCGTTGGCTGGGAAGCCGAGGATTACGAAACCTTTGTCTTTGTACTTGGCAAACAGTTCTTGCAGACCGGCGTACTGCCCGGTGTAGCCGCAGCGACTGGCGACATTCACGATCAGCACGACCTGGCCGTCGTACTGAGCAAGATCGACCTCACTCCCATCGATCTTCTTCATCGATCCGGTCAGCGGAGAGGCTGCTTCTGCCCACGATGTGGCGCATGCCAAGCCCACACACACACCCGCCAGAACCAGACCACGTGCAACCTGTTCCCAAGCCATCGGCAACGCCTCCTTCACAGAAACTGCTCTCGCAGCATGCAGCCGCCCATTGCGACCCATCTCCAACCGTTCTAGCGCTCAGCCGCGGCAGAGTCAAAGAGCCCTCGGCTCACGCAAACCGGGTGAACCCTTGCGAGCACGCGCGGCCCGCAGGGCGGAAAGCCCGTCGCGAGCGTCCTGAGCAGCGGCATTGGGCCCCCGGAACGACACGTCACTGCGGCCAACCGACGGCGGAAAGAGTGTTTTCGAAAAAGCTTTCGGCCGGGCAAAAACCCCCAAACCCTCCTCGAACTTTCACCGACCGTCGGCCGTCCCCGCGCCCAACCCGGGCTCCCGTCGCCCCGAGCGGCCCACGACCGAGACAGCCCGTGTCAGGCCTGCGGGCCCGCCGCAACAACGTCGGCCCCCGCCGCCTCAGCGTAGGCTGAAAAGTTCTCCCGGAATCGGGCTGCCAGCCGGCGGGCTTCGGCTTCCCACGCCGCCTCCTGCCGCCAAGCCCGTGATGGAATGAGCAGATCCGGGTTGACCGCAGGCACGCTCGTGACGGCATCGAGACCAAAGATGGGGTCGCGGTGTACGGAGGCGTCAACGAGCTGCCCAGCATGGATCGCGTCGATGATTCGCCGGGTCACGGCAAGATCGATGCGACGGCCCGAGCCGTAGCCACCGCCTGTCCATCCGGTGTTCACCAGCCAGGCAGCAGCCTGGTGGCGTTCCAGTTTTTCGGCAAGCAGACGGGCATAGACCGTCGGATGCCGCACCAGGAAGGCTGCACTGAAGCATGCCGAAAAAGCGAGTTGGGGCTCGACGATGCCCATCTCGGTTCCCGCAACACGGGCGGTGTAGCCGGAGAGGAAGTGATACATGGCCTGTTCCCGCGAGAGCCGACTGACGGGAGGCAGAACGCCCGAGGCATCGCAGGTGAGGAAAATCACGTTGGAGGGATGGCCAGCCACGCAGGGCACCTCTGCATTGGCGATGTGCTCTATGGGATACGCCGCTCGCGTGTTTTCCGTGATCGTGCTCGATTCGAAGTCGACCAACCGGGTGGCTTCGTCGTAGACCACGTTTTCCAGCACGGTGCCGAACCGAATGGCGTCGTAGATTTCGGGCTCGCGGTCTCGGGTGAGGTGAATGCACTTGGCGTAGCATCCGCCCTCGATGTTGAAGATGCCGGTGTCGCTCCAGCCATGCTCGTCGTCGCCGATCAATCGGCGGGCCGGGTCGGCAGAGAGCGTCGTCTTGCCGGTACGAGAGAGCCCGAAGAAGAGGGCCACGTCAGAAC
>JBMTLP010000349.1:0-4140 GCA_049433245.1 Pirellulales bacterium | reverse complement strand
ATCGACGGCATCGGAAAATGGGTTCTCCCGAAACGCAGCCGCCAGGTTGATGCCCTCGGCGAGTTGGGCCGAGGAGAACACCTGCGAGGAGTCGCCCCACCGCACGCGGTACAGACCAGGAGCCGACGTTTTCACGCGGAATGTCAGTCGATTGAGCTGCTCGTCAAAAGGCACGAGCGTGAGCCCTGAGCGAATCGTGGCGTCATCGTTCTCATCACCGCGACTGCAGAACGGATATCGGGTGCTCGTGATCGTCACCCGCCCGTCTCCGCAATGATCGACCACATGCCCCTCGGATGCCACGGCCGTGTTAGCGTCGAGATCGAGCGAAATGCCTCCCAAATCTCCATCCAAGCCGAGCGCACGCAGCATGGACCACGCCATGATCAGATGGCCTTCCCAACCGGGATGAATCCCATCCTCGCCGGCCACCAGGTATGGATCAGCCTCAGTCGCTTGGTGCTCGGAAGGGGCCAGCACCTGTGCCTGGTACATCGGCCAAAAGATGTCTGCAAACCGCACGTCTTCGCGCTCCGCCACCCCCATCGCGATGTCACGGAGGGCGCACAACGTGATGTTGTGCTGCTCCAACGTGCCGGACCGACTCTTCACCCAAGACGCGATCTTCCCAGCACAGCCGGGCGAGCCCACCACCACCTCCGCACCATGTTCCTTGAGCTTGCGAACGATCGCCGTGTAGTGATCCTCGTACCACCGACCGTTGGTCACGTCGAACGGCCGGTAGCGGGAGTCGTTCATGCCATAAGCCAACGTCACCACGTCGGGCTTAAAGGTCAGGCAATCCTTCTCCATGCGATGGAGAAAGCCATCGGTCTTTTCTCCGCTCCAGCCGTACTGCCTGACGGTCACCTTCAATTGCGGAACGCACGCTGTGAGATAGGCCTCCATCACGCGTGAATACATCTTCTGCTCGGTGATGGAGTCACCACAGATCGCCAGCCGATCCCCCTCGAGCAGGAGCAGCGGCCCCGGCTGCGGAGCTAAGCGAGGATTGACGCTATGAAACGCTTCGTGCTCAGGTTTCGGCTCGTACTCGTAGGGCCCCAGGGTGCCCTCGTGGGCGTGGGCCCACGTAACACAACACCACACCAAGCAGGCAAACAGGCGTCCGCACAAGAAAGCATGGGGGCGAGACATCGAAAGAGTGCTCCCAACAGCAGCGGTGACACAGCCCAAACCACGGGTCGACAGCCTACCGCGAAATCATTGTGGCCGAACGACGTCTGCCGGCAGGTCGTCAAACCGCTGGTGATCGAGAAAGTTCCCGACCGCGCGCTGCACAACGGCATCGTCCATGATGAAGGAGTGCCCCTGGGACACCTCAAGAAACGCCCCGCCTGGCAGCCGCGCTTCCTCAAGACTCACCACAAAGTCGCCAACATCTCCGACGAGCGGGTTATAGACCACGTCTGGTAGACGGCCGGCGATGATTCCGAAAGGGCATGCGGGCACGCCAAGTTTCGACTCAAACTCTTTCCAGCGAGGACCAAGCTCCATGCCTCCTTCACCAGCGATCCACTCATACGTCGGCACCTTCGCCAGCTGACGGGCGATCGCAGCCCCTTGATTGGGCGGCCCCAGCATCACCACCGATCTGATTCGAGCCAGCACCGCATGCGGGTCGGCTTTTGCCCAATCGCCAAGCGCATGGCGAGCGACAATGTTGCCCATGCTGTGCCCCACGAAGCTCACGGGAGCCGTCGCAGGCAGCCCCTCAACAACCTCGCGGAATGCCCTCGCATGCTCACTGATCGAGGCCCGCGTGCTTGCATACTCAAACAGCACTGGCAGCCAGGGGTAGCGCTCGGCGAGAAACGCGCGAAGACCTTCCATCGACGCCGATGAGCGAAACAACCCGTGTAACAGCACCACGTGATGGGCCTCTGGTCGCATCGGCTTCGCCACGCGTTCGGCAAGCGCGTTCTCACAGGCGGTACGTGATCCCCATGCGTAGCGAATGTCGCTCGGATCGAGCAGTCGCCAATGGGTGGTCACGGCATTCTGTTGAACTCGCCACCCGTTTTGCCACCGATGGTCTGTCCAGAATTGCTTCCCGCCGAATGTCGGCAAGCGCAGGTTGAGCATGCCGATGTCGTCGGCATCTTCAGCATCGACGTCGTCGGCAACTTCCTCGTCGAGATCGTCGTCATCCGCAAAGTTCGCCACGCACACACTCCTTCAACGTGCCCTCTGGCTTGCACCACCGCTTCAACAGCGCATCGTCTTTCGCTTCAGGCCAATTCGTTTCATCGCGGCCACCTTCTCGATCGACGCCACCGCGTCGGGCACCTGACACGCGGTCTCTCCCATGTCGACCTCGACGACGCCTATCCCCGCTGCCACATCCCGCGCCAACTCGCTGAGTGCGGGCACGTAGCACCCGGCAGAGATGATGAAGTTGTTCATGGCATACCGCACCCGATTTGGTGCCCTCGCGATCCGCTTCTTCATGCCCCTGAGCAACGCTCGCAGACCTTTGAGGTCGAGCCCGTCGTCCGCCTTCGTGGCCACGATCCCACAGAAGGTAACCCAACCAGCCGTTTGCAGGAGTTCCCGGTCGGCCGCAATCCACAGCGTCGCCAGTTCCTCTGCAGCGTCGCTCTCACTGGCAATCCAGGCCACTGCCGTGCTCGCGATCGCATGCCATTTCGCCTGGTCAGCCCAGTCTTGGATGGCGGCCTGCGACATCTTTCGACCGTCGGCGATCAATCCGGCGAGATATTTCGCGTCGTAGTTGCCTGACGCGTAGAGGTCTTCAGCCAGGTGCTGCTCACCTCGAAGAGCTTTCGCGACCTGCTTCAAGTCGCCCACCCTGACCCCGAACACGTCGCCATCAATCCCATGGCGGGCAAACGTTTTCCGGGTCTGGTCCGTGCCGAGTTCCTTGAGCTGGCGGAGGATGGCATTGAGTTGCGGCATCATGGCTCTCGAGGCGCCCTTTTT
The DNA here is from genome assembly GCA_049433245.1 of Pirellulales bacterium. GTDB lineage: Bacteria > Planctomycetota > Planctomycetia > Pirellulales > UBA1268 > M30B53. Next base: position 1,176 of record JBMTLP010000349.1, on the reverse strand, counting down.
GTCGGAAACATGCGGGCCGACCAGTTTCGTCCAGTGTACCGGGCCTTGGCCGCTACACTGGACGCGGGGTCACAGGGAATCCACTGCCGCATGGTACAGAAGGGCTGACATGACTGGACGTGTTCACAGCGCTCGAATCCGCCTCGGTATCGCGATCAGCCTGTCGCTGCTGCTGGTCACTCAGGTGATGGCGGCCGACACACGGCCGAACATTCTGTGGATCATCGTGGACGACATGTCCGCCAACTTCTCCTGCTACGGAGAAACGCTGATCTCCACGCCGCATCTTGACGGTCTCGCCGCCGAGGGTGTGCAGTTCACCAACGCCTACGTCACCGCTCCGGTCTGCTCACCAAACCGCTCGGCCTTCATCACCGGGATGTATCAGACCTCCATCGGGGCCCATCATCACCGCAGCGGGCGTGGCAAGCTCAAGATTCACCTCCCCGCTGGGGTTCGCCCGATCCCGCAGCTTTTCCAGGAGGCCGGCTACTACACGTCTATCACGAGCTGGCCAAACGGCGCCCGCTCCCAAATGGGAAAAACGGACTACAACTTCGAGTGGGATAAAAGCATGTACGACGGTCCCGACTGGAGCGATCGGCAGGCTGGCCAACCCTTCTTCGCTCAGGTTCAGCTTCCAGGCGGCAAGCACCGCGGTGGGACGAGCGCGTCCGCACGCAAGTTTTCCTCTCGTATGGAGACGACGCTGGGCTCCACCACGTCAGCGGCGGCGGTCACGCTGCCCCCGTACTACCCACGGGAAGAAGTGCTCCTCGATGACTGGGCAGCCTACCTCGACACTGTCCGGCTGACCGACACCTACGTGGGAGAAATTCTCGCTCGCCTTGAGGCGGAGGGAGATGCCGACAACACGGTGGTGCTGTTCATGACCGACCACGGTATTAGCCACGCCCGCGGCAAGCAGTTTCTCTACGACGAAGGTCTGCACGTACCGTTGGTGATGGCTGGCCCGGGGATTGCGCACGGTCAGATCCGCAATGATCTCGTGGAGCACATCGACATTGCAGCCACCTCACTCGCACTCGCGGGCATCCAAATCCCCGACACCATGCAGTCACGAAATGTGCTCAGCCCAGACTACACGCCCCGTGAAGCGATCTTCGCGGCTCGCGATCGCTGCGACGAAACCGTCGATCACATCCGCTGCGTCCG
>JBMTLP010000348.1:0-4160 GCA_049433245.1 Pirellulales bacterium | reverse complement strand
TAGGGAGGCAGGGGCACACCCTGCGGCTGCACGACCTGCGGGCTTGCTGGCGTGCTCGGGAAGGTCTGGCTCTCGTGCGTGCCGGTGTGATTGAAGACCGCGAAGAATGGCTGTCCTTCACGGCGATCACGCCAATGGGCCTTGCGACTCGACTCGTCCCAGACAGTCACTGGGTCAGCAAACTGATAATCCTTCTTGGAGTTGTTGGTGCAGTAGTACCCCGCTGCCCGGAGGTGCTCGGGGAAGCAGCGGACGAACGGCGGCGGGAGGCCTTCGTAGCCCGGGATGTCTTTGTAGGCCTCAGGGTTCTTCTCAACCGCTGCTGGGCTTGGCGTGTTGTTTCGCATCTGCATGGTACCGATGCGGGTGCAGAACATCCCCGTGATCAGCGAGGAGCGGGCGGGGGCGCACACGGGTGAGGTGGCAAAGGCGTTGTCGTAGGTGATTCCCTCCGCAGCGAGCCGATCGAGGTTGGGCGTTGGCACGGTGGTGTCGCCGTAGGGGCCAATCCAGGGGCTCATGTCTTCAACCGAGAGCCAGACGATGTTGGGCTGGTTTGATTCGGCGGCGTGAACCGAGGCGGCGCCGCCTGCAGCCAACACGATCAATGCGATGAGGGAAAGAAGACAGGTGCGCGACATAAACATCCTCAAGAACGTTCCCGTGTGTGAGCCACCCGCTGCAGGTCCGCAGCCAGCTTCCTGAACTTGCCGCCAGTCTAACCGCGGCGAGAGTGCGCCACCTACCGTCTTCACAATGTGGATCAGCCCAGGACTGTCGACGTTTCGGGCCGTCGCCGCACCAGTCTCAGAGGAGCCGTGAAGCCAACAGCGCCACGATTCGTGACGGAGCTGCGTCGGGAAACGTGACGGCAGTTGGACATGCTTGTTGGGTGTCGTCCACGCCGGTTGGTACGCTTCCCAACGGTCCGCGAGTGCGGGCGACGGACCTGTTGGCGCAGCGGTCGGGAATCGAGACGGGCGGGAGACGAGATGATGGCACGAGGCAGCATGCTTGGAATCGCGGCGAAGTGCGTGGCGGTGGGGCTGGTGTGGGCTCTCGCCAGCCCGTCACTGGCGGCAGCAGAAAACAAGCGGCCCAACATTCTCTGGATCTCATGCGAAGACATCAGCCCGCTGCTGGCGTGCTACGGCGATCCGCTCGCGCAGACGCCCCATCTTGATGGGCTTGCCCGTGAAGGGGTGCGGTACACGCACGCGTTCACCACGGCGGGTGTCTGCGCGCCGTGTCGCTCCGGCATCATCACCGGCATGTATCAAACGACGATCGGCACCCACCACATGCGATGCGAGGCACGCCTGCCGGAGGGGCTTGAGCCCTTTCCTCGTTTGTTGCGAAAGGCCGGCTACTACTGCACCAACAACTCGAAAACGGACTACCAGTTTCAGCATCCCAAAGACACCTGGGATGCCTCCAGTAGCACGGCCCATTGGCGCGATCGCCAAGACGGGCAGCCGTTCTTTGCTGTGTTTAATTTTACCGGGTGCCACGAAAGCGGGATCAGTACCACCCACAAGTATGAGTCGGTGACGGCAGAACTCTCACCGCAGCAGCGGCAGGATCCTCAGGCCCTCGTGAGAACGCTGCCTCCCTATTATCCCGCCACGCCGGATGTGCTCGACGACTGGAAGCGATGTTACGAACTGATCACGGCGATGGATGCGTGGGCAGGTCGACTGCTGGCCGAGGTCCGCGAAGCCGGCCTCGAAAACGAAACGATCGTGATGTTTTGGTCGGATCATGGCACGGGCCTGCCGCGAGCGAAGCGTTGGCTCTACGACTCGGGTACGCGCATCCCGCTGATTGTGCGAATCCCAGCAGCGTTCCAGATTGAGGGGCAGGGGGCTGCTGGGTCGGTCTGCAGTGAGTTGGTCAGTTCGATCGACTTGGGGCCAACGGTGCTCAATCTGGCGGGGGTGCCGGTGCCAGAGATCATGCAGGGGCAGGCGTTTCTGGGACGTGAGCGGGACGATCCGCGGGAGTATGTGTTTGGGGCCCGAGATCGCATGGATGAGCGGTACGACATCATCCGTGCCGTGCGGGATCATCGGTATCGGTATATCCGCAACTACGAGCCGTTGAAGCCGTACTTTCAGTACATGAACACGCCTGAGCAGGGGCGAACGATGCAGGCGTTGCGGACCGGGCACGCCGTAGGTGGTCTGCCTGCTGCGGCGGAGCTCTTCATGGCACCGCACAAGCCGGTGGAAGAACTCTACGATCTGGAGTCGGACCCCCACGAGATTCACAACCTCGCCGGTGATCCAAAACACGCGTCGCGGCTTGAACAGTTGCGCAACGTGCATGCGGCCTGGGTGCGAGAAACGAGAGATCTGGGTTTGATGCCCGAGCCGGAGATCGCCCGCCGTGAGCAGATCGCCGGTTCTCGTTACGCGATCCTGGCGTCAACGGCCGATGCGACGCTCCCTGAACGACTCGCATCGACGGCGGCCTTGGCGTCGCAAGGGGCCTCCGTTGTGCCACAGCTCGTGGCCGCTGCCTCCGATGCCGATGCGGCGGTGCGGTACTGGGCTCTGACCGGCCTTGGGACCATCGCCGACGCCCGCATCACCGATGCGACCGCGGTAGTGAGGAATGGGCTTGCCGATCCATCGGCGGTGGTGCGGGTGGCTGCGGCGAGGGCGCTGCTTCGCGTTGACGAGCCAGCCGAGGCGTTGGCGGTGTTGCAGTCGGAACTTGTCAGCGGAGAGGAATGGGTGCGGCTCCACGCTGCGATCGCGCTCGATGAGGCCGACGAGGCGGCTCGGTCAGCGCTCGAGTCGCTCCACAACGCCCGCGAGAACGATCCCAACAAGTACGTCGTGCGGGTGGCCAATCGAGCGGTCAACGACCTCGAGCACACCACGCTCAAGGTGCCGTGACCGTGAGCAGCGAGCAGAGACACGACTGTTCGGGTGGTAAGAGCCAGATATCAGGAAGGCATGGCATGAGTGAGATTGAACGTTTTGGCTCGTCGTCGCGATGGTCCGACTTGGTCGTGTATCGTGGCGTCGCCCACTGGGTGGAAGTGGCCGATGACATGTCGCTCGACGTGCGTGGTCAGGTCGCGCAGGTGCTCAACCAGATCGACGCTACCCTCGCATCGTTTGGTGGGAAGCGGACAGACCTTCTCCAGGTGCTGATCTACATCACCGATCTTAGGAACGCTCAGATCCTCAACGAACTCTGGGACTCCTGGGTGCCTGCCGGACATCCGCCGGTGCGGGCGATGGTGCAAGCGGGGCTGGCTGGCGAGTACCTCGTGGAGATGGTGATCACAGCCGCCGCCCCCGATTCTTCGGCCCGCGAAGAGTGACGATCATGCCGCGATTGGGCAATCGAGGGACCACGAGGGGACCGCACGCCGTGCGACGTCTTGGCAACCGGCGCGGCCTGATAGCGATCCTTGTCGTGCTCGTCGGCACGTGCGTGGGGATAGCACACGGCTTTGCTGCAGAAGGGCAGCGACGTTATGAAGACGGACCGCTTACGACCGCGGATTTTCGCGGTGACGTGCCGGCCGATGCTCCCGGCGACGCCTTCACCCGCACCCAACTCCAGTTCGATTTCCGCTACAGGTATCAGCAACTGCCAGGAGGTCGAGCCACGGTGACCGTCACCGAGGTTACGGTCGATGCGTATGTGCTGCAGGATCAGTCGTGGAACCGCAAGCCTGGAAATGTGACCCTGCTTGAGCATGAGCAGGGGCACGCCGACAACGCCTGGATACAGTGCCTCAAGGCGCGGCTGTTTTTTGACCAGAAGCGGCGGCGTGGCTGGAAGGTGTCGGCATCCTCCCTGGACGAGGCCACGGATCGGCTCAGGGACGAACTCACCGTAAAAATGAAAGTCTTTGAAGAGGAGGGGCTCGAGGCCGACGTGCGCTACGACCGCGACACAAAGCATGGTCTGGGACCGCTGCAGGCAGAGTTGCGTCGGGTGCAGGTTGCCACGATTCAGGAACTCGAAGCCGAGTGGCAGCAGCGGACTGTCGATGGCCGGCGGCGGCCATGAGCGACCACGCGCGCCGCGAGCACACGCACGAGCGATACCTCAACCGCGGTCGTGCAACCGGCTCGCGGTTCCGCTGCGATCCTTGAGGAGCACACCAGTGGTTGTGAGACACTTGGCCTCATTCG
>JBMTLP010000347.1:0-4166 GCA_049433245.1 Pirellulales bacterium | reverse complement strand
CAAACAGCGAGCCTTCCTTGGGCGCGGCCAATCGCCAGCCACCGCCAGTTGGCAACCTGCTGACGTCGGTGAGCACCATCGCAGAGTTCCAACTCCGCCGCATGCTCACCCGCTCCCGTCTGGCAGTCGCAGCGATTGGGATCCTCTTTCCGTCAGCCGTGATTGCGGCGGTGGGCCGCACGGCAGGTTTTCCGCTCGACACCGACCTTGCGGGGCTCCTGATCTACGCACTTGTGCCAGAGGCTGTGTGCGTGCTCGCACTCTTGGTCACGATGTGCCCTGCGGTCGCTGACGAGTTGGAACGCGGCACCTGGATCCACGTGGCTGTTCGACCGGGTGGTCGGCGGGCGATGATTCTCGGAACCTATGCTGCCGCGGTGGTCTGGACGGTAGCGGTGGGAAGCCTCTCCCTGATTCCAGCGGTGATCATTTCGGGCGCCGAACGGCCCCTGCAGATCTTTTTTGTGATGCTGGGGCTCGTGCTGCTCTCTGCTGCGGGCCGCGGGGCGCTGTTTTCGTTGCCGGCCGTGATCGTGCCCAAACGAGCGATGGTGGCGAGCGTTGGACTCGCCATCGTGGTTGAGTATCTCGCCGGCACGCTGCCGGCCGTGATCAACCAGGCGACCGTTAGCCTGCGGCTTCGCAGCCTGCTCGTCGAGGGCATGGGCTGGCGAAGGCAACTTCCAGCCGAACTTCAGCTTCTGATCGACTCGCAACCTGCGGTGGTGCAGGTGATGGCGGTGGGGCTCCTGGTTACGATCCTGCTCACCGCTGCGGTTGTGATCGTGGAACGGCGTCAGTTTCCGCCGAGTGAAGAAATCTAGTCACAGCCGTGCGTGCAACACCCCGTATCGATGAACATCGATCCAGAGCCACATCCTGAAGATGCTGCCGGGCCGCCCCCTTCGGCGATCCAGGTTCTCGATCTCGTGAAGCACTATCAGGCCCGCGACGGCAGTGTGGTCCGGGCCGTGGACGGCGTGTCGTTTGAGGTTCATCGCGGCGAGACGATGGGGCTTCTCGGAGCTAATGGGGCAGGCAAGACGACGCTCCTCAGAATGCTTGTCACGCTGCTCAAGCCCACTGCTGGCACGGCCCTCGTAGACGGGATCGACATCGCCAACGACCCACTCGGTGTGCGGCGACGAATCGGCTATGTCTCCGCCACCACAGGCGTGCCCGATCGACTTACGCCTCGCGAAACTCTCGCTTCCTACGGAACCCTACATGGCATCGCACCTGCTCAACTCGACGCGTCGATCGGTCGCTTGATCGAGGTGCTCGGCATGCGTTCGTTTGCGGATCGGCCCTCCGGTCGGCTCTCGAGCGGACAACGGCAGCGAGTGTCACTGGGGAGGGCGCTCGTCCACGAACCTCCCGTCCTGATCCTCGACGAGCCGACCGCCGCCGTCGATCTGCTCGGCTCACGGGAACTGCTCAACCTGCTCCATGAACTTCGCAGCGAAGGCCGGGCGATCCTCCTCTCCACGCATCGGCTGCATGAAATCGAGCGCCGCTGCGACCGCTTCGTGATCATGCACGCTGGGCGGCTCGTTGCCGGTGGCACGCGAGAGGAACTGCTCGAGCCGAGCGAGGAGTCGATAGAAGACGCCTTTTTTCGGGCGGTGGCCTCATGAAACCGGCTGCCTCGATCTCACCGGCCCAGGCCATCGCTCGCCGCGACCTGCTGGAGTTTGTGCGAGACCGTCGGGCGGTTTTCATCACCTTTCTCCTGCCGCTGATTGCCTACCCGATCGTCGCCCTGGCCACCGTGCTTGGCCTGCGGACTGCGATCGAACAACTCGACGGGTCGCAAAAGCCGATCCCGTTGAAGGTCGTGCTCACTGGCGACGACGCCCCTGTGATGGCCAAGCGACTCGCGGCCCTGCGGGATGCACCAGATCGCTCCTCGCTCGAGGGCAGTGCGAACTGGCCTGCGGACCTGACCATCTCCGTCGCCCCCACCGCGGAAGAGGCAGTTGCCGCCGTGGCCTCAGCAACGGCCGACGCCTGGGTGACCGTGCCTCCGGGAACAGCACGGGCGCTGGACACACTCGGTGCGGTGACGTTTCCACTTCAGGCCACCAACCCATCAGCAAACGCCGATCTGCTGATCGGTCATGTGGAATCGGTGTTTGAGAGCCTAGGCGACGCTCTCCGCAAAGAACGGCTGGCTCGCTTGCAGATTCCAGCCAGCCTGTTTGATCCCGTCCAACTCTCGGTCACGATTCGAACGGCGGGCACCTCCGCAGCCCAGGCCACATCGGTAGCATCAACCGTGGCGGGCAGCCTCCTGATGATCCTCACGCTCCTTACCGTGACCGGGGCTTTTCATCCCGCCGCCGACGCCTTTGCTGGCGAGAAAGAACGCGGCACTATCGAAACGCTGATGGTGGCTCCCTGCGGGATCGGCGAGGTGGTGAGGGGCAAGTTCCTAGCGGTGTATGCGGTGACCCTGGCCACGCTCCTGGCTAACCTCGTGGCGATCGCGGGAACCGCCGCCGTAGGCATGCAGGCCGTTCCCGCCAATCTTCAAGGACTCTTCGCAGCCGCTCCTACGGTGCCTGCCTTGCTCACCGCAGTGGTCACTCAGGTGGTCTTGGCGGCCGTGGCGGCAGCCGCGTGCTTGGCCATCACGTCATCGCTGAGGAGCCTGAAGGAGGCCCACCATGCGCTCACGACCGTCATGCTCGCGGTGAGCGTGCTGGCCGCAGCCGGGCTTGTGCCAATGCCGGTGCCACAAGCGGCCGTGGCCGTCATGCCCGTAGCAGGCCAGGTGCTCGTGGCGAGACTCGCCCTCACGGGAGAGACGGTTGGTCTGCTTCTCCCGCTGACTCTCCTCGCCGCCACGGCCTGGTGCTGGCTCTTTCTCAAAGGCACCGCATCCGCCATCGCCGATGAAAACTTGATCTTTCGCGGCCCCGACGCTGCCGGTGGGCTGCTGCAGCGACCGCCACCCCAGCGCGTGCCGTCACCCCTACAGGGCGTGTTGCCGGCTGTCATCGGTCTGGCAGGCGTGTGGTACGTGCAGAGCGTGTTGCCCGACAACCTGGCTGTCGCACTCCCACTTCAGCAGCTGTTCTCGATGGTGCTGCCCCTGACTGCCATGATCGTCTGGCAGCGAGTCGACCTCTCACAAACCCTGCGGCTGTCATGGCCTTCTGGCCGGGGCTGGGCCTCGCTTCCAGGGGCGTTCTTCTTGGGAGCTGGGCTGTTTCTGTTGGGGGCGATGACGATCCGCTGGCTGGTGGGCGACACGCCTTCCGCGGCGGCCGACGAACTTGCCGGGAAGCTCACCGCGCTGCTGACAGAAACACCCGCCTGGTTGGCGGTGCTGGTGCTGGCAGTCATTCCTGCGATCTGCGAAGAGCTGGTCTTCCGGGGCTGGATGCTCTCTGCCTTGGAAGGCGAACGCCCTTCAGCAAGACGGCAGTTTGCTGCGGTCGTCACGCAGGCCGCACTGTTTGGCGTGGTTCACTTGCTGCCAGAACGGCTCCCCACCACGTTTGCTATGGGCCTCGTGCTCGGCTGGCTGGCCCTGCACACAGGGAGTCTGCTCCCCGGCATCCTCTGCCATGCTGTGCACAACGCGGTGCCTGTGGGTGTGTCGCTGCTGACGGAAACGTCTCTCGATTCCATGGAGATCACCCCGCTGGCACTCACCGCAGCAGGCATGCTGGCCGCGGGTGTCGGAGCCAGCCTTGTCGCCCTGGCTGGAAAACCCTCGATCACCGCAAGGACTGGCTGACGGCAAACGGCCAGCTGTCCATGCAGCCCGAACCGTGTCCATCACGGACGGTGACAAACAGCCGATACGCTCCAGGCTCCCGTGGAAGCCGGACGGTCGCTCCGCCTTCGTCATCTGCCGCAACAATGCAATCGGGCACGGCCATCGGTCGGTCCAGGCATCGGTCATCGCATCGACCGTGATCGTCTTCTCACCAGATGGCAGAAACATCCCAAACCAGCTGGCGGTTGCCTCCTGCTTCTGTCCCCAGAGAAAGGCGTAGGCCCCAAGGCAGGCGGAATCGGCCAGGATCTCACGAGTCGCCGCGTTGTACATGCCCGCCTTCTGTCGGCTCGTTGGCTCAAGCGGGGCATTCCAGGAGGTTTTCCCCACCTCCCATGGTCCCGGCAGGCCATACTCCGTGATGCCGTGGGGCTTC
>JBMTLP010000346.1:0-4194 GCA_049433245.1 Pirellulales bacterium | reverse complement strand
CTCGCTTTCGCCCTCCGGGCTGCGCTCGAATACAAAGCCGGCTCACTCGGCCTGGGCTCACCCCTCGCTGAGCGTTTTAAGGACGGCCTGTCCGCCGCCTTTGGCGTCGGTCTGCGGCCTGGGCTCGCCCCGGTTGAAAAAGCCTGCCGCTGCGGGATGCGGCGACCAGCGACCACCACCTCGGCTTTTTTGGTGTCGCCCACGGGAAGCTAGAGAGCCGCTTCGATGCGTTGCATGTATTTCATGCTCGCGCTGGCGAGGCGTTCGGCGCCGGGGGAGTAGTCGAAGACTTCGACGCTGACCCAGCCGTCGTAGGCCACGTCGCGGAGGGCCTGGAAGATCGGGGCGAAGTCGACGTCACCGAAGCCGGGGCCTTGGAGGTTGGCGTCGTTGGCGTGGAAGTGGGCGAGGTGGTGGGCATTGGCTCGAATCACGTCGGCGATCGGCTGAGCCTCGCTGCTCATCGCTTTCACATCGAGGTGGAGCCGCACGTGCGGGGAGCCGATGCGGTCGATCAGCGTGCAGGCTTCAGCGGCCGTGGTGATCACGTCGGTCTCTTTGGTGGAGAGCGGTTCGATGGCTACCACGTTGCCGGTTGCTTCGAGCACCGGCAGGGCTTCGGTGAGTACCTCGACAAATCGATCGTGGGCTTCGGCGAGCGTCACGCCCTCCTGCAGGCTCCGCTGCTGGGGCGAACCAAACACGAGCACCTTTCCGCCGAGGTCCGCTGAAAGCCTCGCTAGGTCGCCAACATAGGCGGCGGTTCGCTTCCGCATCGCGGCATCCGAGGTGGTGACATGAAAGCCTTCCGTCTTGGCCAAGAGCCAGTGCAGGCCGATCACCTCGAGGCCGGCGGCTTCGATCGTCGTGCGAATCTGGGCGCGGTCGGCAGCGGTGAGGTCCGTCGCGAGTTTTGCGAGCGTGAACGGGGCGACCTCGAGCCCGGTGTACCCGCAGGCTGCCGCGGTCGCGCAGGCTTGCTCGAGCGGCCAGTCCAGAAACGTCTCGTTACAAATCGCGTACTTCATTGCGGGTCCTTTCGCGTGTTCACTTCACTGCCACAGCGGTACCCGTGCGGGCCGACTCGTAGCACGCCTCCACCACCGCAACAGCCTTCCGCCCTTCGAGCCCATCGAGGTCTGGCTGCCTGCCTTCACGGAGGGCCGACACAAAACTCTCAAAGTTGCGGGTGTGCATCGCGTAGTTGATCGCCATCGGATCCGCCGCACCGCCGGAGGTGCTGCTGGCCCCGCCAAACCGCTCACGCGTGGCCGCATCCTCGGCGAGCTCGTTGCGGAACTGCCAGGCCGTCAACTGTTCTTCGATCACTTCCGCCGTGCCGTCGCGGCCGCCGACCTGCAGTCGCCGCAGCTGTCCCGGATACATGCTCGTGGCCGCCAGGATCTGACCAAGCGCTCCGTTCTTGAAACGCAGGATCGCGACGCAGGTGTCTTCCACTTCCAATCGCTTCGCGTCGTGGGCCCGCACGGCGGTCATCGCCATCACGCTCTCCACCGGATTCTCGTCACGGGGGAGATCAGGCATCGCTGCGGAAGCGACCCACACCAGCGAGTCGACGCCGTGGATCGACTGGTTCATCAAGGCCCCACCCCCGTCGAGCTCCAGCGTGCCCTGCCAGCGGCCCGGGCCGTAGTAAGCATCCTCACGCCACCAGGGCACGTAGGTCGCCACCACGCCGAGGCTCCCGAAGCGACCCGCCGCGGCAGCCTCGTGCACCGTCTGGATCACGGGGTTAAACCGCTGCGGAAAGATCGCCCCGAGCGTGACGCCTGTGTTCTTCGCGGCGGCGATCATCTCGTCGATCCGGCTCAGCGTGATCTCGAGCGGCTTCTCGCAGATCACGTGCACGCCGGCGCTGATGGCGGTGAGCACGGCGTCGCGATGAGCACCCGACGGCGTGGCCACGGTGACGAAGTCGGGCTTGGTGGCCGCAAGCAAGGCTGCTGTGTCGGGATGCCACGGGCAGTCGAACGCCTGCTCGAACGCCCGGCCTTTCTCTTCAGTGCGGCAGGTCGCACCGACCAACTCCACACCGTCGATATCTCGCAGTGCCATCGCGTGCATCTTCGCGATCGCACCAATGCCAATGATTGCCGCCTTCATAAGTGAGCCCCCTCGCGTGTTGGCCCACCGTTCTAACGGCTCGCGGCGGCTGGCTCTACTTTGACCGGTAGAACCAGTCAAAGAGCCGGTCGTGGACGCGATGCAGCCGCCACAACGGCTGGTCATCGTGGGTTCCGGTGCGAGGCTCGCAGGGCCCGCCGTAGATCGGGCCGCAGGTCGGCACGCCGGCCACACCCACGAGGTCATATGGGTTTGAAGGGTGGCTGGGGTCGCACGGCGGAGGCGGGACGCACGGCGGCAGGGCCCGCGGCTCACCGGGGCCGTAGAGGCATTCGACGCTGGCCGCCCACAGCCCGGTCCGTGTGCCAGGGCTCGGCGTCACGCTCGGGGCAGGTATGTCGACGGCGGGATCGACGAGGTCGAGATCGGTGGCTTTCGTCAGCTCGGCGGGGGTTGGTGCCACCCGCCAGGCAAGCTCGCTCGCGGCGGCTGCCTGGCCGCTCAGACCCACGAGCAGACCCATCGCCGCAATCCCAAACCCCACAATCGCTGAATGCTGCATCTTCCGCATCACGCGTCCTCCTTTCGTGACTATCGGCACCGGCTTGCCAATCGCTGGATTGCGAAGCAGAAACATCGCCAGCTGGTCGCGGGGGCGCCGTAAAGAGACGTAGAATGAGGGGGGAAGGTAAAGCGACGCCCATGCACGATGCTCACATCTCTCTCGATCCGACGGCCCTGCTCGAGCCTTTGGCTGCGAAACGTCTGCAGTTGGTGATGGCTGCCACAGGTGGTGGATCGCAGGCCATCTGTGCGCTCGCCAGCACGCCCGGAGCCAGCGAGGTGCTTGTGGAGGGGCTCGTGCCCTACTCCCGTCACGCAATCGATCGACTGCTCGGCGGGCCTCAGGAGCAGTACTGTTCTCCCAAGGCCGCACGGCGGCTCGCGGTGGCTGCGTGGCAGCGTGCCGTGGACTGCGGGGTGGCTCCCGAGCAAGCGGTGGGCGCGGCGGTGACCGCCAGTCTCGCGACAAATCGTCCGAAACGCGGCAGCCATCGGGTGCACGTGGCCGTGCAGACCCTTGCCTCGACCGGCACCTCGTCGCTGCAGCTGTCGAAGGGGGCTCGCAACCGGATCGAGGAAGAAGATTTGGCCAGCCGGTTGCTGTGCGATGCGATCGCCACCAGTTGCAATCGAGACTTCGTCGACGCTCGTCCTTTTGAGGCGATGCTCCCGGCGGCCGTCGGTTCCGCCACACTGCCGCACCAGACGCTGCCGCTGCGGTCGGGTGAACATGTCGAGAACAACGTGTTCGTGGCACCAGACGCCTGGCATGGTTTGCTCGCGGGGCGGACGCCCGCGGTGTTGGCCGGAGAGCCCGGAGAGCCAAGGCGGGCGGGCGCGAACGAGCACGGGGAGCAGCCACGCCCCGGCATGCTCGTGTTTCCCGGGTCGTTTGATCCGCTCCATGACGGGCATTGCCAGATGGCGAGTGTGGCCGAAGAGATCGCCGAACGCCCGGTGGCGTACGAGGTGTCAGTCACGAACGTGGAGAAGCCGGCCCTCGACTACATGGAACTCGGACGTCGCGTGGCCGCCTTCGATACGCAGCGGGCGGTGTGGCTGACCCGAGCCGCTACGTTCGTGGAGAAAACGGAGATCTTCCCCAAGGCGACGTTTGTGATGGGGGCCGACACGTTCGTGCGGCTCTTCGACCCGACGTTCTACGGAGGCTCGGCCGACGCTGCCCGCACTGCAGTTCGCAAAATCGGTGACCGCGTGGAGGGCATGATCGTGTTTGGGCGAGAGAAAGATGGCGTGTTCGTAGAGCCGAGCAGCCTGAAGATTCCCAAAGCCCTCCGCGAGAAGTGCTACTTCGTTTCCAGCCGTGAGTTTCGCATGGACATCTCCAGCACGGCGATCCGTCGCACGCGGGCCCGCAAGGAGGAAGCCGCATGCGAGATGGGCTAGCACGCGACGCCGCCTGTAAGAGCACGCAAACGAGGCGGGCAGTTCGGGCGGCCTGGGCTGTGGCCCTGATGTGCGCCACGGTTTCGTTGCCGGCGCCGTTGGCGCCAAACAGCGGGTTCCACATCTTGTCGAATGCAA
>JBMTLP010000345.1:0-4211 GCA_049433245.1 Pirellulales bacterium | reverse complement strand
CCCGCGGCGGATGACTTTATTCACGAACTGCTAGCCGGAGGAGAGCGTGAGCGCGTTCTCGATGATCCCAAGATGGCTGTACGCCTGCGGATGGTTGCCGAGGGTCTTGCCAATCAGCGGATCAAACTCTTCTGGGAACAGCCCCGTGCCGTCGGCGAGTTCGATCAACTCGGCGAAGAGTGCGTCGGCCTCCTGATGACGCCCCGCCTTAAACAGCGACTCCACTAACCAGGAGGCACAGATGAAGAACCCTCCCTCGCGGCCAGGGAGGCCGTCATCGGTGAGGTAGCGGTAGACAGTGGGCCCACATCGCAGGTTGCGGTTGACCGCATCGATCGTGCTGAGAAAGCGAGCGTCCGTGCAGTCCACGAGGCCGCTGAGTCCGATCCAGAGGCTCGACGCATCGAGCTCGTTGGAACCGTAGGCTGCGGCGTAGGCTCCTAACTCCTCGTTCCACGCGTTGGCGAGAATGTCGGCGGCGATCTGGTCGCGGAGTTTTTCCCAGCCCGGGCGAGGTCGATCGAGGAAACGTTCGGAGATGCGGATGCCCCGGTCAACCGTGAGCCAGCACATCACCTTCGAGTGCACATGATGTCGGCGAGGTTTCCTGATTTCCCAGATGCCATGATCGGGTTCGTGCCAACGGGCCTCGACCGCGTGGACAAGAGCCTCGGCCAGACGCCAGTGTTCGCTCGAGAGTGGCGCCTCGGCGAGGAGCAGTTGCCAAATCAACTCGGAGATGGGACCAAACACGTCGAGCTGAACCTGACCACGCGCCGCGTTTCCCACCCGTACCGGACGGCTGCCTGCGTACCCAGCGAGTTCCGCGATTTCAGCTTCCGCACCGACCTCATGGCCGGTCACGGTGTAGAGCGGCATGAGTCGCTCAGGAGCCGCGGCTCGGTCGATCACACCGAGCATCCAGTCGAGAAAACCCATCGCCTCGGCGAAACTGCCAAGCTTCACCAGTGCCGTTGCTGACATGGCCGCATCACGGAGCCAGCAGTATCGGTAATCCCAGTTGCGGACGCCGCCGAGATGCTCCGGGAGGCTTGTGGTGGCGGCTGCGACGATGCCGCCGGAGGGCCCGTAGCAGAGGCCTTTGAGCACCAGGGCACTGCGGAGTACGAGCCGTGTTTCGCGTTTTGGGAGCACGAGCCGATCGGCCCAACTTTCCCAATACGCTTTGGTGAGCCTGTAGCGTTCCTCAAAGGTGATGGTCCGATTTTCCCGGATGGAACCGGTGCCATATCTCAACTCAAGTCGCAGCGGCTCGCCACGCAGGGTGATGCGGCCCACGGCAGTGTGGTGCGGCCCTTCTTCGAGCAGCTCCCAGGTGACGCCAGGCGCACGCAGGACGATCGGGTCGATCGTGTCGTCGATTTCTAGGCCTTCGTCACGCAGGGTGAGACGGGTGGTGGTTCGACCAAAATCGAGACGCGGCGCGAAGGTGATTTCTACCTCGCCTCGTCCTTCGATCGTGCGGAGGAGTTCGGTTCGCCCTGCTCTCTGTGTCGGCTTACCCGCCGAGCAGTCGAGGAAGTCGGTGACGGCGATGCGTGACCACTCGGTTCGCAAGACGAGCGAGTTGCCATCGTAGCGCGTGGTGGGGCGCGAATCGTCCTGCAGCGGCGCGACCGTGAAGTGCCCCGCCGCTGGGCCACCGAGAAGCTCGGCAAACAGGGCTGGACTGTCGATGCGGGGGGCGCACATCCAGACCAGCCGAGCCGCGGGGGCCACGAGTGCCATCACGCGACCGTCCGAAAGCAGCGCGTGCTCTTCGATCGGAACGGCGTCGGCGCCAGCCAGCCACGCCTGCCGAATGCTGGCGAGTTCAGCGAGTCGGCGAGCGACCTCGCTCGGGTCGCTGATGCGATGCTTGGCTGACGTCTCACCTTCGCCCACCTTAATTGCCAAGTCAGGGCCATGCATGCGCGAGAAGGCATCTTCATCGGTGACATCGTCGCCTAGGAACACCACGGCGCTCGCCCCAACACGCTGCCGCAGCGCGTCGAGGGCGTCTCCTTTGGAGGTGTCGACGACAGCCAGTTCCAGCACCTTCTTGCCATGCTTGAGCCGCACATGCTCCCAAGACGCCGCCCCGGCCATCAGCTGATCCACGGCTGCTTGGGCGACCCCCGCATCAACGCTGCGGAAGTGAAACGCCACCGATGCAGGCTTCGTCTCCACGCGAAAGCCAGCGTCGGCTGCGGCCACTCGCCGCATCTCGTCGATCACCCGCTGACGGAGACGCGTCTGCTCGGGAGTGAGCGTTTGGATGAAGTCTTGGTCGAACTCGCTGCCGTGGCTTCCGACGAGCATCACCTGCCCGTCGAGTGAGGTCATGGCTGCCAAGTCGGACAGGGCCCTCCCGGAAATGACCGCGACCGAGGTGCCAGGCATGGTGGCCAGCGCCCGCAGCGCCACGAGCGATTCCCGCAGGGGCTTGGCTTCAGCCGGATCCTCCACAATCGGCGCGAGTGTACCGTCGTAGTCAGTGGCGACCAGCAGCACCGGAGACTTGGCGACAGCCTCAAGAGCGTGATCGATCGCTGTGCCCGAGAGCCCAGGGGATTCGCAAGGAGTCGTCATGGTGAACCTCGTGTCGCACCGCCTGCTGCCATGGAGAAAGATGAGGCCGCATCCACTGCCCCAAGAAAATCATTGGCCCAATCAAACACCGTACGGCGGCGGATCTTCTGCCGCATGCTCCTTATCCTGCGAGCCTGTTCTGCTTTCGGCATCGAGATAGCCAGGTGGATGGCTTGGGTCATGCCATCGAGATCGTGCGGGTTGACCAGCACGGCTCTGTCCAGTTCGCGAGCCGCTCCGGTGAACTCGGAGAGAACCAACACCCCGGAGTCGTGCATGCGGCAGGCGATGTATTCCTTAGCGACGAGGTTCATGCCGTCGCGCAAGGGGGTGACGAGCATCACATCTGCAGCAAGGTAGTTGGCGACCAGTTCCTCGATCGGCAGATTTCGACGAAGGTAATGCACCGGCACCTGAGCAACTTCGCTGTGCTCGCCATTGATCTGCCCGACAAGCTTCTCAACGCGGCTACGAACCTCGACATACTCGTCGACGCTTTCCCGCGAAGGCACGCACACCTGCACCAGCACGAGGTCGTTCACGCTGTGCCGCCCACCCTTGAGCAGCTCATCCACGGCTCGCAGCCGGATGTCAATTCCCTTGGTGTAATCGAGCCGATCCACACCGAGCAGGATCGTGCGATGCTCACCAAGTTCCGCGCGAATCTCCTGGGCTCGGTCGATGATGGCTGGGTCTTGGGCCAGCGTCTCAAAACGCTGGATGTCGATCGAAATCGGAAACTCTCGCGCCTGCACGTGTCGTTGGCCAACCATGATGGCCTGGCCCACGCCGCAGTGGGGCGTGTAGCGATTCACGAGGCGGATAAAGTTTTGAGCGCCGGCTCTTGTCTGGAAACCAACGACGTCGGCGCCGAGCAGCCCCTCGAGGAGTTGCTGCCGCCAAGGGAGTTGGGCAAAGAGTTCGACCGGAGGAAAAGGAATGTGCAGGAAGAAGCCAATTTTCAAGTCGGGTCGCATCTCCCGCAGCATTCCCGGCACGAGCTGAAGGTGGTAGTCCTGCACCAGCACGCGGGCATGCGGGGCTGCTCGCTCTGCGGCGTGTTCAGCGAATCGACGATTGACTTCGACGTAGGGTGTCCACCAGTGTCGGTGGTACCGAGGCGTCTGGCAGGCATCGTGGTAGAGCGGCCAGAGGCTGCTGTTGGAAAAGCCCTCGTAGTAGGTCTCGACCTCTTCAGGGGCGATCGGTACCGGCACATTCGACAGGCCGTCGTGGGAAAACGGTTCGCTCGCGGCTTCTTGAGAACCGGCCCAGCCAACCCATACGCCGCGGTGCTCGCGAAGAATCGGCATCAGCGCCGACACCAAACCGCCGGGGCTTGTTTCCCAGGGGCTGGTGACATCCTGCCGATGTACAGGGAGCCTGTTGGCGACGACAACGAGATCGCCGTTCACTCGCAGGGCTTCGTTATGGGGAACGGGATCCACCATCCGTTCGCTTTCGCGTGCTGGAGGATCGCCGCCGGTTAAAGAACTCACATCCACGAACGTAACGGTGCAACGACGAAAAGACAAATGCGATTGCCTTTCACGGTGTCATCGACAGCAGTGCCTTGAGCGGCACTTCGATCCAGTCTGGTCGGTTGTTGGCTTCGTAGG